>CAZWSD010000059.1:0-12348 GCA_964636535.1 uncultured Acidobacterium sp.
CCGGTCCGTGAATTGCAGCTCGAATCCCATCACGACCCCTGCACGGAAACCGTGCGCCGACTGGCACGCCAAAATATACCCCTCGCTCTCAAACAACTCAATCACCTGCCGTAATGGCTTCCATTAGAAATGGGACGCTAATGGGAAATCTGGGATAAATATTGATCCGGGTAGCGTTTGAATCCCCGACCACTTACCTTATGTTTCCGGCACGGCCACCGGCGCAGCCGCGCTTTGGTGAAGAGATCAATCCGCTGTAAGGGCAGGCCACGCGTCCCAGCGTAAAGTAATTGCCCCAGCCCACGAGCAAGCGATTGAGTTGCTCGACCACCTGCGTGGCATCCAACAATAACGTCCGTGCGGCCGTCTGTGCATGGATCGAGTCGATCAGGCGCTGGATGCTCGTTGCCGACGGTCGCGTACCGAAGTAGGGGCGACCCGTTTGCGTCGAGTAGAAACGACCGAAGTTGTAACCCTGAAAATCGAAGGTCTCGTCCGGAATGTGTCGGATGTGCGTCTTCTCCTCATTGACCGTCAATCCGAGTTTTATGAAGGACCCAGAAATCTAGACTAAAAAGAGGGGGTCCCGAAGCACAATGAAACCCGATCGCAAACACTATGCACCCGAGTTCAAATCGAAGGTTGTTCTTGAACTTCTCCGAGAAGAGAGGACTCTGTCTCAGATTGACTCACGCTATCCAATTTACTGCCCGCATTCCATGGACGTCCCTACCGCGATGTAACCGATCCACCTCACTCCATCACCAACAACCCTATCCGCAGCACCTGATCCTCATGTCCCGATATCTGATGCCCCCAGCGCTCATTCAAAGTGTAGACCCAGAACGCAACTGGGTGCGCGCCTCCTTCCAGACGGAGGTGGAAAAATAGTTGATCCTGCCCCTGCAAAGGAATCTTTCCTTGGGTGAGGATCATCGTTAGCATAGTGCCATCTTGCGAACCGTCCAATGATCTATGGGCATGTGCACTGTGGCCGTCACTATCTTGCAGATGCAGAACCAATGTCCCGTTGGACGCCCCACCATAGTTGCCTATCAATATCGATATCCCATTGAGCATTCCACGAATCCCCACGGGTATAGGGAAACTGCCTTGGAACTCTTCGCCGGGCATCAAAACCAATGGCTCTGGTTCCACACGGGGTATGCCATAGGGGACATCAATGATGACTGATTCCTGACGCCACGGATGCTGAACCCTTGGTGGCCACGCCAGAGAGAAATCCTCCCGTTCGAGGGTGAGGTTTGGATTATAAGCAGGATCGCACCGTAGCACTGCTCCCCAGCGCCACTGCATATAGGCGTGTTCCAGTGCAGAACGTCGCAATTCGTCGGGATGTGTATCGCTGTCGCGAGATTTAGATCCATAGTGATACAGGATAGCGTGCGGAAGCCAAATGTTGCGCAGACCGGCTTCACGCAAGCGCAGGCAAAGATCCACGTCATTGAAAGCCACAGTGAGTTCGGAAGCCATACCGCCCACTTGATCCCAGTAGCTTTTTCGCATCACTAGGCAGGCAGCTGTAACGGCGCTGAAGCTCTGCACTAGGGCCGCTCGGCCACAATGGCCATAACTCCCTTGAGCATGGTTTTTATGCGCATGACCAGCGATTGCTCCCAACCCTAGGACTACTCCACCATGTTGAAAGGTGCCGTCGGGATAGAGTAACTTTGATCCCACCGCTCCAATCCCCCCCCGCTGCGCCTGACCAAGCATTTCACTTAACCAATGTGGCGTAATAACTTCAGTATCATTGTTCAGCAGACAGATAAATTCACCACGAGCCTGGGGAACGGCCCAATTGTGCATGGCAGCATAGTCGAATGGATACGGATAAGACAGCACACGGTGGGCCGGGCGCCTCTGAATTTCAGACAGGTACGCCAAAGTATCAGGATCGTCGCTTTGATTATCAATAACCAGAATTTCGGTATATGGGTATTCCGTAAGGCTCAGACTATTCAGACATTGGCGAAGATCAGAAAGGCCATTCCGGGTAGGGATGATGATACTCGCCAAGGGGGTACCTTTCACAGAGAATCTGGGCAAATGATACGCACCATTACAGGCGTCATCCAACGTGAACTCCTCCCCATGCCTTTGTAAGCTTTCGGTGATGGCGTTTTTCGCCGCACTGACCGCATAGGGCTTGGAGGAAAGATCGCTTGCTGTCGAGTTCGCAAGCATCCGCCAATGATATAACACGGCAGGGATATGGCTGATTTTCTCAGGAGACAGGCCATCCGTAAAACGGAGCGCCAAATCCCAATCTTGACTACCTTCAAATCCCTTACGGAATCCACCTAGTCGCAAAACTCGTTCTCTTTTGTAGACACCAAGATGGGATATGCAATTTTGACCGAGAAGAAGCTCTGGATTCCAGTCGGGCTTGAAGTAAGGGTCTGAACGGCGACCCCTTTCGTCGATTTTGTCTTCGTCGCTATAAAGCAACTCCGCTTCTGGGTGGGCCATGATTTCTGCTGCCATCCAGTAGAGGGCGTGCTCAGCGAGTACATCGTCATGGTCTAGCAGGGCGACATAATCTCCGATAGCAACTTCAAGTGCGCTGTTGGAGGCTGCGGAAATATGGCCGTTCTGTTCCCGGAAAACCGGCTTGATACGGAGATCCTTGCGCGCATATTCCTCCAAAACACTCTGCACATGAGCCAACGGCGAGGCGTCATCGGCGATGCAGAGTTCCCAGTATGGATAGATCTGACTGCGCACAGATTCAATGGCCTTACGCAGGAATTTTTCTGGTGGGTTGTAGGTGGGCATCACCACGGAAAAGATGGGCGGGTTTGTGAAGGACGCAATGTGGGTACGCATATCAGCACGGTCCGCATCCGTCAAGGTGTCATATTGGCGGATCCACTTCCCGTAATCACTACGGATCCGTCCAGTGAGCAGTCGTTTTACTGGGTTGCGCAGAGCGCGCTTGATCCTGTCTGGAAGGGGAATGCGACGATAGAGCGTGCGGGCAAAGGCATAGCGATATTCATAGCCTTGCTTTCCGGGAGCCAACAATAACCAGCTAGTGTAGTGCTTCATAATCGTGTGAACTAATATGACCCACCACTGTCTGAGTGGTAACGTACTGGACAGGAGGCCATTGATGCGCGTAGCACCCTCCGATGGTGTTGACCGAGGAAGAATACAAGAAACTCACGCAACTGGCAAAATCGCGTGCGGCAAGCGTGCGGCTTGCCCGCCGAGCGCAGATGATCCTGTGCGCGGCGAGGGGAGCATCCAGTTGCAACTGGCCGACATGGCGGCGCGGCCAGATCTGATCCGTTCGTTCTTCAAGCATCCAAGTGTTGCCTATATTACTGACTGCTGAGTAAGACCCTTTAGATATTGCAGATTGTGATTGGGATAGATTGACACCGCCATCAACTATAAATTTAGGTAATTAGTTCTGCTGTGTCACTAAACATGCTGGCTGCTTCGGTGTGCGCCCTGCCGCAGCACGGGCAGCGTGACAGATGGCGTGCGATGACGAGTGCGAGGCGCAAGCGCAAGGTCGCGATCGACCCCGGCAGGTGGCGCTACATGGGCCCCAGCCCCGCGCGGGCGGAAGCCTTCGGGTACGGCAGGTACTGGGAATCGAGCACGGTTTTTTTTACTGCCGCGCAGGCGCTCCAGGGTCAAAAAGCCATAGGCAGCGATGCACAGGCTGGTGTGATGATGAAAGCCGCGCCAGTTGCGTCCTTCGTAGTGACCCAGTCCCAGTTCCCGTTTGAGTTCCAGGTAGTCCCGCTCGATACGCCAGCGGCCCTTGATGGTGCCGACGAGTGCCTCGAAGGTCGTTGCCTCAGGCAGTGTCGACAACCAGTAGCGCGTCGGCTCCGTATCGCCGCGGGGCCATTAGACGACCAGCCATTCGTGGTCTCGGGTGTGATCGTCGTGGGCGGTGACCACGCGCACGCGGGGGCGACCCCGCGCCGTCGGCGGCGGGGCGGTGGCCGGTTGATGCACACCCCACCACACCGTGGTGAGCGGCCGGATGCCCAGCGCGTAGATCAGGTTCTGCGCGCTCAACTCGTCGCGAAGCGCACCGTCATCGCCGTAGGCGGCTTCGCCCAGCACCACGCCCCGCGGCACCTTGGCGGCGATCCGGTTCTTGGTCAGGAAGCCCACCGTGGCGGGCACGCCAGCCTCGGCGCACCGCTGCGGATCGTCGGTCCACTCGGCTGGCGGGTAGAGCTGATAAGCCAAGGGCAGGCTGTTCGAGTCCGTCGCCAGCGACAGGCTTACCGCCACCCGTCAGTTGTCGGTCTTGCCGGTCTGCCCATAATACTGGCGGGCTACGCCCACCGAGTGCGTGCCCTTCTTCGGAAAACTGGTATCATCGATGATCCAGTAACACGGCTCGGTCCCGCCGCGCGTCAGGACTGGCAGCACCTGCTCGGCGACCGTGGCCAGCAAAGCGGCGTCACTCCATGGCGCGGTCGACACCAGGTGGTGCATGGACTGATGGGCTGACCGCACCTCCTAGGGCCGCGCGCGCGCCGCCATCGGCTCCACACTCTTGCGCCCGCCCGGCAGCATCAACTCTTGCAGGTACCAAGTAGCCGGCGCGACCCGATCCGCGTGCCCCAACGCAGCGACCATCGCCTCGCCATACCGCTCAAAGCGTGTTTCCAGACTGCTGCCTATGACCCACCTCCTTGCATGTTGCTCGAAGAGGGCTTAAGCATGTCATCATTTTAATGACACAGTAGAATAAGGAACCACCTCAAATGCCACGTTTTGCACTTGGTCATTGAAACCCCCCCTGTATTTCACACGCCAGCCGATTCAGCTATTTCCTAGTGAGGTCCAACTGTTGCTGATTCGACCATGCAATTGTCCGGGTAATACCTTCGTATAGTCCGATCCGCGGCATCCACCCGAGGTGCAGGCGGGCGCGTTCATTACTCAGCACGCTCACTTGGACGTCAAACGCTCGCGCTTCCTTGTAGACCTTGTTGACCGAACACCGAAGGATGCGTTCCAAAATCTCGATCAGATCATTCACACTGACCCCCTTGCCTGAGCCAATATTAAAGATACGTTCGGTGCCGTGATAGTGAATTGCCTGCGCGAAAGCCTCCGCAACGTCCTCAACATAAATGAAGTCACGAGTGACACTGCCGTCGCCCCAAATCTCGATCGGTTGCCCATGCATGGCATGATGAATAAAGGCTCCTACGACGCCTTGAGCCGTTTCAATACGCTGGCGCTTCCCATAGGGATTGGCCACGCGCAGGATGACAGGACGAATACCACGCAGCCGCTCATAAATCAATAGATATTTTTCGATCGCCAGCTTGGTAACACCATAGGAGACCAACGGATCGGTCGGATGATTTTCATCGATCAGCTGCGGGACAGAATTGCCGTATACCGCACCACCAGAGGAAATGAAGATGATGCGTGAGACGTTATGTTCCACCATCGAATTCAGAAGCTGAAGCGTGCCGACGATATTGCTCTGCACATCGTAAATTGGATCGTCGTTGGAACTCTTGGGAAGGGTCGTGTAAACGAGATGCACGACGATTTCAGCGCCCCGGATGGCTTCACCGACGTCATATACGCTTAGGAAGTCGCCACTATGCCATCTCACCTGCTCCGTTGGCAAAAAGGCACGATAGGGTTGCACGCGAGCATGCTCGAACACCACAATCTGATGCTCTTCTTGTAGCAGGCGGTCCACAATTGCTGAGCCGATAAAGCCGCCTCCGCCGAAAACCACGATTTTCAACGGCTGACTCCTTCAACGTTGGTCACAATGCAACGAAGCCCTAAGCTTTGCACGACTGTGGGCACAAGACGTTCAATTGCATGTAGCATCGTCCCGTCATAGGCAAGCGGCTCTTCAGGATAGTCATCCCAGTCCAAATCCAGGTCGACGAACGGTTTCAATATAGCGGTTCTGGCCCAGAACATTGTACCTACTGGGAAGTTAAATTGATCGGGCAGTTCCTCGATGCCGAGGCGCGCGGCCAGATCATGTGCATGCGCCCGATTCTTCGACCAACCGATCACATTGGGATCATCGGGGAAAACCAACCCAAGCGAACTGTCAGCTGCCATCTCACCGACGATCCGATCCGCCATCTTCCCACCTTGCCCGCCCAGCAAATTCTCTAGGATAAAGCGATTCCAGTTTTGCCCTGTACTACCGTCATCTAGCGACTTACTAGCTTTCGTATGGAAGTGGCCGACTATGTCGTAGTCCCGCACTAGGCCGGTACCGAACGCAGTGAGAAGCGGCCCGATATCTCGGCCACGATTCTCGACGACTCTCACATCAAGCACACGGCTTATGCAGCTACTAAGCTGCGCCATAACCAAGTCTCGCTTTTCTTCGTCTGACACGCTTACGAACAAATCGGCGTGAAGATCGTTGAGCGTGAGCCGCTCAACAAACGCAGGCACGACTTCAGGAAAGTAAGCATGCAAATGGACCGCCACACGCAAAGTCTGCCCGGCAGCGGCTGGCATGGGCATCTTGTCGTCGATTACAGCCATCCTCCATGGCCCTGCAGGGCAACCTTCCCGAACATAGTCTGCGTAGGGGTCGGCAGCTGCGAGGCGCAAGCCATGGCGAGCCTTGTAGATCGACGGATGGAATCCAGGCAGTGGCTTGCGGAGCATGGCCCCTGAAGCCCAACCCCTAACGTAATGGATGGTAAACTCCTCCGGCGTCAAGGCAAGCATATGAGGTGGCACGGCGAAATCCATCCGAATTTTCCCACCGCATCGGATGTCATCTACATCCCGTCGCTCCTGCTGCATCCGCTCGCACGCTGACATTGCGCAATCTTCCAATGCTGCGACATATCTAGACATATCGAAGCGCTCCGACGCAAATTCCCGCAAGCGTTCACCGAGGTCTTCGCGGAGCTTGCTTGACTCGAGCAGCGCGATGATCTTGTGTACCATGTCCTCGATGTCTAGATACTTAGCTACGCAGGTATCGCCCAGATGGGCGTCTTTTAGGATCGCGGCGATGCCTGTCGTTTTCTCAAAACAGATCACCGGCAGTCCGTGAGCCATGGCGTCAATGGCTACATTTGGCAGTGGATCCAAGCGTGAGGGGAGTAGTAGGAGATCGGCTTCCTCATAAGCCATCTCGATGGCCGGCGTCTCGTCGGCGAACACCACCATGTCCTGAAGGCCCGCACGCTTTATCTGGTCAGCCAGATACACCGAATAGCCAGCATCCTGATCGGGGTTGAAACCACTGCCGATCCAGACGAAGCGGGCGCTGTCAGAGCCTATTCGGCTGAGCACATTTGCAGCACATTGAATGAAGATATCCACTCCTTTTCTGAGCTGAACAGATCCCACGCCGAGCACAATGAACTTCCGGTTCCCATTGCCAGAGGGACGGAGCACTCGACCCATGCGGGCACGCTCGTTGGACAGGCGCTGCGTATCCAAATCCAGCATCGGCATGGTGCAGCGACCCTGCGGAAGGATACGCACGGGCGGCCAGTCCTCAATATGCTCGAGTTCCGCGCGAGCGCTTTCGAAAGTGATCTCGGTCGAGAACACAATCTCTGTCGACCACAGCAAAGCGTCGAGAAAGGCCCCCTTCGGACGAGTATAGGCGGCGAATTCATGGATCAGGCTGACCGTTGGCACGCCACATTTAGCCAGCCCAGGCAGGACCCAGCGCGACTCGATGCTGCTCACCAGCGCAAATTTAAAGTCGACCTGCCGCGACAAGGCTTGGATAATTACCTCGGCCAACACTGGGTTACCTCTGGCGGCCGACGCCCTGACTACTACAGCCCCGGTCTCGTGGAAGGTATCGCTGATAACACCACCCCCCAACAGCATTGCCACCACATTGTAGCGCGAGGTCAATTGCTGAACGATGTTTAGGCTCAGCACTGGCGCCCCCGTTAGCGAGGCCTCGTGACTAACGACAAGCACCGTTTTACGCTCTTTGCTGAACAACGCAAGACTGCCGACGAAGTCCAGTTGGGGCGGGTAGCCCAGCCGGCCCTCCGCCTTGCCATGTTGCCAATAATGCTCTTCGGGGCCACATTTGGCAGCCGTGACATCGGGATACATTTTTAAATAAAATTCTCGATCGAAATCACCAGCCCGGTTTGTAACTAGCTGCCCTGTTTCGAGAAGATGCTTGGGGATCGACCGCCGCAGTAATTCGCTTGCCCAACGGAACGGTCTCGTGACCAGCCACGATGTGCTGGCACGCAGCGCTTGATTTTCCTGACTTACGCGCGCCAGATCATTGGACATTATTGGAAGCTGCGCGCACATTTCTGCGATCTGCGCATCGCGGCGCTTGACCTCGCGCCCCAGATGCTCCACCGACGCGTGTAACTCCAGCATCTGCGCATCGCGGCGCTTGACCTCGCGCTCTAGACCATCCAAGTCTCGTCGCAGACGCGTACGGATTTCGGTAACCCGCCGGTGGCGCCCACGCAACATTTCCATTGCCGCGAGCGCCGTTGTTAACTGCATGTCCGAGAAATCGGTGCGCGACTCAGGTATCCCTATCGGATAGTCGAAAGTTACAAAATCCGTCGCATAGAGCTGCTGGATTAGATTGGCTGCAACCTCGCTGACGAACTCCGGCAGAAACGGTATCAGGCTTTCGTTCGAATGTTTCTCGGCAAACGGGCTAATATACTGTCGTCCGAGATGTGCTGCGAGGCGCCTGTCCAGATCCGCGACATCTTCCAGCTTGGCGACCAGCGAGTATGGTATAAGATCTGGCCGCAGCAATTGGAATTGCGGCGTCCAATGTACGTCCCAGAAATTGGGAGCTTCGAACTGATGCAAATGTTGTAAAAACGACTCAAACGCACGCCGAATGTCCGATTTTGATGCTATCGGAAGTGCTATGAAATCGAACTCACGGTAGGGGGAACTTTGCAACGGTTCACGCAGTAGTAGCTTTGATTGCCACGCCGAGAAAATCCGCCGATACGGATTACGCACAAGGGCGAAGCGGAAATAGTCTGCGGCCTCAAGTGCGGTGCGCAAAGAATCTAACGACAGGCACGTCAGATCGGGCGCAATTTTATGGAACAAATCATGAATTACCAACTCGGGCGATGTTTCATCGCTGTCCATGGATTGCAAGATGCCCCTCGTGCGCCCTTCTAGCGCAGCAAACCACCACTTTAGGGACGAACACGCCACTTTGGGCGTCGCGACATAAACCAAGCGCAGCTTCTCAGACCTGTAGGCGTTCCATTTAAGGTGTTCAAGAACAACCGGTGCGCGACGCAATGATTCAATGATTTCTTGAGGCATAGAAGTGGACCCCAATTCTTGGACACTAGTGTAGTGTCCCAACAATATCTTGACAATACTGAGTCTCATCCAACGGCATATGAGGCTGAAATAGGGATTTGGGTCGATAATCGTAAGCGCGCGACGGAGTCACCTGCGATGATCTGAGTGAATCTGGCATCCTGAGGTTTCTGAGGAGATGCCATGACTATCGCCACTCCCAACCAGACCGGGATGCCCAATTTCGCTCTATCAAGGATCAGGCGATGGCCGCGCTGCGCGCCCGTCGGCCCGTGATCTTGGTGGACACGAAGAAGAAGGAGCTCGTGGGGCCTTATAAAAATGCCGGCCGGGATTGGCGCCCGAAGGGCGACTCGATCGAGGTGCTGACGCATGATTTCCCGGACCCGGAAGTTTCCAAGGCGGTACCGTACGGGATCTACGATATCAGCGAGAACCAAGGCTGGGTCAACCTCGGGATGAGCGGCGACACCGCCGAGTTCGCCATGCAGAGCATCCGAGAATGGTGGCGGTCCATGGGCTAGCCCCGCTACCCGAAAGCCCGCCACCTTCTGATCTGCGCCGACAGTGGCGGAAGCAATGGCTACTGCTGCCACCTGTGGAAGCGAGAGCTACAACGGTTTGCGACGGAGGAGCAGTTGACGATCACGGTCTGTCGCTTTCCGCCGGGCACCAGCAAGTGGAACAAGATTGAGCATCGCCTCTTTTCGTTCATCACCGCGAACTAGCGAGGCCGGCCCCTGACCGACTACCGGACCATCGTGAATCTCATCGCCGGAGCATCGACCCAGACCAGACGGGTCGTCAAAGCACGTCTGGATCGGAGAACCTACAAGCGCGGGGTCAAGGTATCCAAGAAGGAACTGGAGGCTCTCAATCTCAAGCCCCATGACTTTCACGGCGAATGGAATTACACCATAACGCCCCAACGGCGTCCGAGATAACTGCTCAAGTTATTCTTTCATAGCTCCTTAGGATCGGGGGATTCTGTCCAAGGGTTGGGGTCCCCCTCAGTTTTGCGTGCCTCCTGAAGCTACAATGGTATTACACTTTAGTCTCGAAACTGCTGATCGTTGACACATACACGACTGCGATGGTTTTATATCACCAGCCCTGCTGTGAAATTTGCGCATACCGATAATGCACACTAATAATTTTGACGTTGTCGAAACGCTTGGCGGGCACCACTCGCGGCGAGAGTTATGGGCAACATTCCTCAACACACAGCGTACGCGCGTGATGGCCGAGATTGGCGTTTGGAAGGGCGACTTCGCGGCCGATATTCTGAAAGATGCACCACTCATCAAAATTTACTATATGGTCGATCCATGGGCAAATTTACCCGACTGGAACAAGCCATTTAACGTCAGCCAACAGGTTTTCGACGATATTTACCGAGAAATGGAAGTGAAAACTGCTTTTGCAGCCCACAAGCGTCGGATCTTGAGAGGACGCACGAAAGATGTAGTTGCCGAGATACCTGACGAGTCTTTGGATTTTGCGTATGTTGACGGTGACCATACATTGCGTGGCATTACAATCGACCTGATCAAAATTTGGCCAAAGATACGCCCGGGAGGATTCATTGGGGGAGATGATTTCACTACCACCCCGTGGCAACATGACGTGAAATTTGAACCAACCCTGGTTTGTCCACTCAGCATCTATTTCGCCGAGGCTATGGACGCTCCGATCGTCGCCCTAGACCATGGACAGTTCCTTATCGAAAAGAATGTGGGCGCAGGCTTCTCTTTTCGTGATACAACTGCGTTATATGGAGATCTTTCGTTGAATAAAATACCGCCATCCTGCTCATAAATTTAGGTATTTAGGGCGAACTGTTACCAAAATAAACCTGGATGAAACGTTTAAACCCAGATTTCCCATTAGCGCCCCACTCTAATCGGAAGTTCCTGCCAGTAGAAGACGGTTTTTCCTTGTCTTTCAATCCGATCGATTGAAAACGCGGTTCTTTGTCCTGACTACACCGCGAGCCTCGCGATGAGCTCCCGGGCGCGTTGCTGCAAGGGGGTGGATTGGGTCGTGACGGAGAAGGTCGGGGCGTCGTCTGCGTTTGAGGTCTGGCAGGTATTACGGACGATGGTCGCGAGATCGGCGAGGAGCGTCGGGAAGCTGTGGATCGGGGTACCGTCCTCGTGACACTTGCGGACGGCCTTGGCCCGGGCCGCTTGATCACGATCGGCAAAGAAGGAGTATCCGCCAGGCCTCCTTGAGGTGCCACTCAACATAATAGGCCAGCATAAAGAGGAAGATGTGGGCCCGGACCCGATCGGCCAGGCGGTGATGGATGGGACCGGATCTTGAGATCCACGGTCTTCATCGACCGGAAGGCCCGCTCGACCTGGGACAAGGATTTGTAATGACGCACACAGCTTCCCGCATCGAGCCGCTCCGGGCTGACCGAGGTGCGGATGATATAGATCCCGTCGAGCCCCGCCTCGGCCCGTATCGCCTCCTCCTTTCTGGCGAAGGCGAAGCGAGTATCGGTGATCGTGAGGGTGAAGTGTTTGGCCATCTTGTGGCGGTTGATCACCCCTCCCACGGTCAGCCCGATCTGATCCTCCCCCTGGAGGCGTCCGGCCGCGACCCGGGTTGCGATCTTCGTCAGATCCTCTTCGGTAGCCGCGAGCAGGTCCCAGCGCTTGTGGGCCCTGAGCTTCGCGAGCGCGGGATTCCGGCAGGCGGTGAGCCGCTCTCCCGGATAGTCGGGGTGAGCGATCGCACAGAGATTGGTCTCATCGAAGAGATCGGGCTGAAGGGATTGGTCTTCGACCAGAGCACGGATCGAGGCGCTCTTCAGGGCCGTGATCCAGTCGATCCCGCCTTCCGCCCGGAGCGTGTCGATGGCCTGGCTGCCGATC
Source organism: uncultured Acidobacterium sp. (assembly GCA_964636535.1). GTDB lineage: Bacteria > Acidobacteriota > Terriglobia > Terriglobales > Acidobacteriaceae > Acidobacterium. The sequence goes on from CAZWSD010000059.1 coordinate 12,189, forward strand.
ATCCCACGGTCCCCCACCACACAAAAGCGCGTGATCCCGAAGTCGTGCTAGATCCGTTCGATCTCGGTCAGGAGGGTCACGGGATCGGCTGTATTCCCCCCATGCACCGTGACCGCCACCGGACACCTCCGGGCATCGGTCAGGAGTCCGTAGTTCACCT
>CAZWSD010000060.1:0-12237 GCA_964636535.1 uncultured Acidobacterium sp.
TAAGAAGGACTCCTTCCTGGCCAAAACGCAGCACGTCGTCGGCATGACCATTCACTTCGGCTCGAACCGCTACGTCCTCGAGACGGCAACCGGCGGGCTCCAGGTAAGCCGATGCAAGGAAGTCGGCGGTGTCATACTGAAAAATGAAACCATGACTCTGCCCGATTGGCTCTGGGCTCTCAGCCAGGAACTTGGTTCCATGTCTGCGAGTATGGCCGGCGCCAGCGGCGTCTTGCACGAATTTCTCATGCACTAACGGCGCTCGCGGCCGCGCTTCAAAGCCGCTTTTGCCGCGACTCGGATGAACGTAAAGTACGTCTACTGGCAGGAGGATTCACATTGCCTTGGATTAGTCGCTTCATCGGACGAAATCAGGACCCCCAATGGCGCGAGCATCAGGCAGAGCAACTGGCGCGCAGCCAGGCTTGGGATGCGGCCCTCGACAGGCAGGAGCTGCCCGAGTTCGTCATCTCGCGCCTGCGAGACACCCAGGCCGGTAAGCGCCCATGGACCTCCACTGCGTCCGTGGGAGCCCTGGTCGCCCAGCGCACGCACGGCATCGAGCCCGTCGGAATGGTGTCGGGAAACTGCTGGTACCACTTCGGATATTCCTGGACCCGCGGACATTACGACGGCTGGCACACCGCCATCGGACGCATGCAGGAAGAGGCTGCCATTCTTGAGGCCAATGCCGTCGTAGACGTCCAATTGAACGTCACCCGCATGGAAGGCGCCGGCGCCGACCAGATGGACTACGCCGTTTACGGCACCGCCGTCCGGATAAAGGGCCTGGGAGCGCCGCGCCTTCCCGTGGTGGCCACCGTCTCTGCCCTGGAATTCGCCCGCCTTCTGGAAGCCGGCATTCTGCCCGTCGGGCTCGCCATTGGCGCCTATTACGACTGGTATTACCCCTCGGGATGGGGCTCATACGGGTCAGTCAATATGATGTCCCAGATGGGCCAGGGCGCCTGGATGAATCAAGGCTTTGCCTCCAACGTCACAGGCTCCGGTACCTGGTGGAATCAAGAACTGACCGCCCTGTCCGAGTTCATGACGGGTGTCCGGCAGACCGCCTTGTCGCAGCTTGCTACCGACGCCTCCCATATGGGCACGGGCGTCCTCGCCCGCGTTCAGTTCTCCGAGTTGCTCCGCGTCGAGGGCCAGGATGAAAACACTCCCCAGCGCTTCCTGGGCCGCCACATCGCCTTTGGCACGGCCATCCTCCATGAATCGAAACGCCATAGGCCCCTCGGCGTCCGCAGCGTAGTGAGCGTGAGCGATAAACCAATGAACCCCCAAGAAGCTTTAGAAGAGGAGATTATCTAAATGGCGGACCAAACCACACCACCGGATCAGTCGGCTGCGGCCGGATTACCCAAACACGCCCTCGAAAGGCTCCAGGGTTTGCGCGAAGCCGGCCAAAGCGGCGGCATCTTCACTTCAGACCTCTCCGTCAATGAGTTCCTCATGGTCCGCGAGGCCGGCTTTGAACCGCTCGGCCTCGTCGTCGGCTCCTGCATCTACCACGTCGGCATCCAGTACGGTTCCTGGAGCCAGAACCAGGAACTCAACGTTATCTCCCAAGCCATGTATCAGGCGCGTGAACTCGCCATGAGCCGCATGGAAAACGAGGCCCGCACCCTCATGGCCGACGGCGTCGTCGGCGTCCGCCTCGAAGTCAAACGCCTCGAGTGGGACCGCGACATCCTCGAGTTCATGGCCATCGGCACCGCCATCGCTCACAGCGCCGGTCACCCCGGATTCAAAGGCCCCGGCGGCGGACCTTTCACCTCTGATCTCTCCGGTCAGGATTTCTGGATGCTCCTGCGCGCCGGTCATCGTCCTTTGGCCATGGTCATGGGCTCCTGCGTCTATCACGTCGCCCATCAAAACATGTTGAGCGCAATGGGGAACCTCGGCCGAAACGTCGAAATCACCCAGTTCACACAGGCCATGTACGATGCCCGCGAACTCGCCATGGAACGCATGCAGACTGAGGCCAAGGACGCTGGCGCCGACGGGGTCGTCGGCGTGCAATTGCATGAAGGCTCCCACAACTGGCAACCTCACGTCATCGAATTCTTTGCTGTGGGCACTGCGGTCAAGCCCATCGAGGACAAAGCGCTCATTCCAGAACCGGTCACGCCGCAGATCGTCATCCCCGTCAACGACTAGGCCCAACCACCGGTTCACCCGCATTCTAAGGAGTTATTGTCATGAGTAACATGTTCCACCGAGCGGCCGAAATCGTTGAGGCCAAAGTTAATAAATTCCTCAATGCCTCCGAAAACCCAAACGAAACCCTCGACCTGTCATACGAGAAAATGCTCACCGCCCTCCAGGAAACCAAGCGCCATCTCGCCGACGTCGTCACTGAGCAGAAGATGCTCGAACGCCAGATGCTGGCCGCCCAGGCCGACTCGCACCGCTCGGAAAATGACGCGCGCACGGCCCTCCAGGCCGGCCGCGAGGACCTCGCTCGCGCCGCGCTGACTGAAAAACAGGCCGCCGACCAGAAAGCCGCCTCCCTCGAACAAGCCAGCCAACGTGTCGCCGAGCAATCCAAAAAGCTCATCGATTACGAAAAGCAGATGGAGCAGCGCATCGACCAGTTCCGCATGCAAAAAGAGGTCATGAAGAGCCAGTTCGACGCCGCCAAGGCCCAGGTCCAGGTCACCGAAAGCATTGCCGGCGTCGGACACCAACTCGGCAGCGTCAGTGATGCCATGCAGCGCGCCAAGGATAAGACCGATCAGATGCAGGCGCGCGCCGATGCCATGGAAGCGCTCACCGACGCCGGCGTCCTCGAGGATCCCGCCGATGGACGCACCAAGACCGAACGCGATCTGGAAGCCCTGCGCGCCAGCACCGGCGTCGATGCGGACCTCCAGCGACTCAAAGGCGAACTCCAGGCTCCCAACACCAAACAACTGCCGTCAGGCTGAAGCTCCCGCACCCCAAAAGGCCACCCCGCAACGGAGTGGCCTTCCTTTCATCCGGAATTGCTCCCCAGCTTCCTACATCAGCTCCTCGATGAATCCCTGTGTCACTTCCTTCGGCAACCGATTGCTCTGATGCACCAGCGGACCCTGATTCAATACCGGCTCCGCTCCATGCAGCGCGGGCACATCGGTGCGCTCAAAGAACTTCCCGATCGGAATCTCGTCCCCCCACTGGAGCGACTTCTCCATCGCCATCACCCAGTCGGTCGAATCATAATCCGGATTGTCTTCAAGCCTTTTCACCCGCGGACGAAACCACTGGAACGTGTTGTCGTGGTTGTACGTAACGCAGGGGCTGAAGATGTCGATAAACGAAAATCCCTTATGCTCGATGGCGTTCTTGATCAACTCCACCAGGTGCTTTTGGTCGCCGCTGAATCCTCGCGCAATGTAGGTCGCTCCCGCCGAAAGCGCCAGCGAGATCGGATTGATCGGCCCTTCCACGCTGCCGAACGGCATGCTCTTCGTCTTCATGCCCAGGCGGCTCGTCGGCGAAGTCTGCCCCGTCGTCAGCCCATAAATCTGGTTATCCATCACCAGATAGGTAAGATCAACGTTGCGGCGCATCGCGTGTATGAAGTGGTTGCCGCCAATCCCGAACCCATCTCCGTCGCCGCCCGTAACCAGCACGTGCATCGCGTGATTGGCCATCTTCAAACCTGTCGCCACTGCCACCGCCCGCCCGTGCAGCGTATGCATCCCATACGTCTCAATAAATCCAGGAAAGTTCGACGAGCAGCCAATCCCGCTGATCGTGGCCACCTCGTGGTTCGGAATCTGCAGTTCCGCCAGCGCCTTCTCCACTGCCGCCAGCACGCCAAAATCGCCGCAACCGGGGCACCAGTCCGGATCGACCCTCCCCTTGAAGTCCGCTGCCGTCAACACCTTCGGAGCCGCTACATCTGTCGCCATATCCAATCTCCTCAGCTCTCCCGTTGAATTCTCAATCCCTGTTCCTACACATTGATCTCGTGCGCCGGCACGCTTAGATTCGTCTTCCCGCTCAGTTGCTCCTTTACCGCCTCCACGATGTGGTGCGGCATAAAAGGCTCGCCGTCGTATTTGCGAATGTGCCCGTTTGGAACAAAACTCGTTTCGCTGCGCAGGTACCGCGCAAACTGGCCGCTGTAATTGTTCTCGACTATGATCGTGTGCTTCGCCTTCTTCAGCAGATCCAGAATCGCCTCTCCGTGCAGTGGCGCCAGCCATCGGATCGGAAGATGATTCGCCGCAATACCAACCTCGCACAGCAGCTCGCACGCTTCCTCAATCACCCCATAGGTCGAGCCCCAACCGATCAGCGTCACGTCGGCCTCCGCCGGCCCAAGCAGCCGCGGCGCAGGTACAGCCGCCGCTATGCCCTCCATCTTCCGCATTCGCTTCTCCATCATCGCGCGCCGCTTCGCCGTATTGGTGTACTCGTCGCTGATAAGCACGCCATCCTCGTCATGCTCGTCGCTCGATACCGTATGCGTGTAGCCCGGTATACCGGGTATCGCCCGCGGCGAAACACCGCTTTCGGTAATCTTGTACCGCTGGTAAGGCTCGTGAGTCGACCCGTCGGAAGTAATCAACTCACCGCGGTCTATTTCCGGATAGAAATCAAGCTCCTTCGGATCTACACTCAAACGCCCTTCCGACAGCAGCAGATCGCACAGCACTATTCCCGGGCATTGGAACTTATCAGCCACATTAAAGATCTCTGGGATCAGCTTGAAGCAGTCCGCGATGTCCACCGGCGCGGCAATCACTCTCGGATAGTCCCCGAAGGCTGCTCCCAGCATCTGCCACAGGTCCCCCTGCTCCGTCTTGGTCGGCACACCGGTCGATGGACCCGCGCGCTGGCAGTCAATCACCACAATCGGAATCTCCGCCTGCGCCGCCAGTCCCAGGCCCTCGCTCATCAGCGCAAACCCTCCGCCGGATGTCGCGCTCATCGCCCGTACTCCCGCATGCGCCGCGCCAATCGCCATGTTGATCACGCCGATTTCATCCTCCACCTGCCGCACCATGACCTTCGCCTTGCGCGCATTGGCCGCCATCCAGTGCAGCACACCCGTCGACGGACTCATCGGATACGCCGAATAGAACTTCACGCCTGCAGCCACCCCGCCCATCGCCAGGGCGGAGTTCCCGCTCAGCACCGCATACTTCGCCTCGGTCATCGGCAACGCCCGGTCAAACGGCCTGAAGTGCTGCGATGCATAATCGTATCCGGCCTTCGCCAGGTTTACGTTCTCGTCGATAACCTTCTGCTCTTTCTTGCGGAACTGCTCGGCCAGCACCGTCTCCAGCGCCCCAAAGCCCACGCTCATCATGCTGAGCGCCGCGCCGATCGCCAGCGTATTCTGCGCCACCTTGTTCTTGCTGATATCGGCAAGCTCCGATACCGGGATCGGACACAGTTGCACACCCTCGGCGTGTTCGCCCGGTCGTATCAGGTCGGAGTTATAAAGGCACGCGCCGCCCGCCCCCAGTAGCCGAAGATGCCGCTCCATCGTGTCCTGATTCAGCGGAATCAGAAGATCGAGATGATCCCCCATATTCGTGATCTTCTCTGCACCCGTGCGAATGGTCAGAAACGTGTGGCCGCCGCGAATTATCGATTGATATGCGTTGTAGGCATTCAAGTGAAGGCCGCGACGGCTGAACACTTTTGCAAATATGTCACCCGGAGTCGCAACACCCTGCCCTGCGGCGCCTCCGATTCCCAGCGCAAAGGACTGCCTCATCGACGTCACCTCATGCAGGCGCGCGCGTTTTCAAAACGCAAACGCCATCGGACTTTCAAGCAGCGGAATTCTACGGCTGCATTCCCAGATCCGGCAAGCGATTCTCTTGCGCAACAGGGATGCATGTATCCGCTGGAGCTGTCCCAACCCTCCTCGTTCTTCCGGCCACCTTCCCGCCCTTTGCGATACGATGCGCACCGCCGGCGAGCCCAGCAACGCGAGAGGCGGGTACGCGGATCGGTCACCAACCAGCACCCACGGCGGCAAAGCCGTCGCACACGCGCGCCCAACAGCTCCGCAAGCCGTTGAAAACAAGACAGCACATGAACGCCAATTCCCTGCTTCGGCTATGCCGGCCGCAATCGCTCAAAATTCGCCGTCAGGGATTCCCGCGACCGCCCCTCCTCAACGCACCGGCGCGCTTCGCTCCCAGCCCACCGCTTCGGCCCGGTCACGCATCGCGCGGACCCCCATCCGCGCCCCGCTTCGCCGTCAGATTCCAGTAGGCAAAGCACACCCATGCCGCTGCCAGGCGCCAGCCATCGGAAATGACCTCGCTGTTAGGCCGGTCTTCTCCTAAGGGCGTACAGATACCACTTTAAATACAGCGGAATCCACTTCCTAAGTCTGAATCGCGACTCCCCCTGCGAGCGATCCCACCACGAGCATGGCACCTCTGCAATCTTCATTCCCCTCGCGTAGGCCTTCACCACGATCTCAATGCCGATCTCAAATCCGCCCGAGCTCTCCAGCGCAATCTCATCCAGAATCGCCCGCCGATACAACTTATAGCTGTTCGTCACGTCATGCGTCGGAACGCCCGCCAGATAGTGCAGGCTTAATCCCGCCATCCGCGATAGCGCCTTTTTCACCAGCGGCCCTCCATGCTGCTTTCCCCCGCGCATATACCGCGATCCGCAAACAATGTCCCACCCCTCCATGCCCTTGGCCACCATCAGCGGAAGCTTCTCATAGTCATCCGACATATCCGCCATCGTCACCAGCACATACGTGGACCGAGACGCCATCAACCCTTGCTTGATCGCGTCACACACCCCTCTGCCCGTATTTTTCTGAAATCCTATCGGCATTGGATAGCCGGCCCGCAGCGACTCCACCACCGGCAGTGTGTCATCTTCATCAAAGTCGTACACAATCGTCACCTGCGCGCTCACCGCTTCTGCCGGCAGGCACTCTGCAATGCGCCCTAGCGTCGCGCCAATGTTCGCCCCCTCGTTGTAAACGGGAATCACGATATTCAGCGACTCTCTCTTCGTCTCGTCCCCCACCTGGTTCACCCTGCTACCATCGCCCGCCTTCGTCAACGCAATCCGTCTCCAAAGCTAGATGCCGCCCAGTTCAATCTGCTCGCGAATCCACGGAATGATCTCCTCCAGCGCCTTGTCCAGCGACGTGCTCGCCTCAAAACCCAGCTCCCGCTTCGCCTTCGACACATCCGGCACCCGCTTCTGCACGTCGTACCGGAACGGCTCATCCGATACATATCGGAATGCCTTCCCCGGACGAAGCCTCTTCCATATCATCTCCGCCAGTGCCAGCACTGTCGTGCTTTCCTCCGTCGACAGGTTGAAGTCCTCATTCACTGCCGCTTCGCTCTCAATGCACATTCGAATCCCCCGCGCCAGGTCCCCGCCATACGTGTAATGCCGTATCTGGTTGCCCGCCCCTAGAATGTGCAGCGGATCCTGACCCTTCAATATCTTCTGCACCAGGTCAGGAACTACGTGGCTCATCGCCAGCTTGATATTGCCGGAAAGAATCTGCCGGTCCGTCTTCGCCGATTTCTCCCCCGTCCCCACGCAGTTGAATGGCCGCACAATCGTGTAGGGCAGCTTGTGTTGCTCCCATGCTCCCTTGGCAAAATACTCACAGGCCAGCTTCTGGAACCCATAAGTCGAAAGCGGCGGCGGGCAGCGCAGCTGCTCGCCCTCCGGCGTTGGAAACCGGTTCGTGCTCTCAAACACCATCGACGAAGAAAGCACCGTGATCTTCTTCAGCCGGCCCATCCCGTGCGCATGAATCGCCGCGTCAAACGTCGATGCCGTGATCCGCTCATTCTCCGCCAGCAGGGCATAGGCGAATTCGTGAAAGTACGAAATGCCCCCGATCATCGCCGCCCCCGCCAGCAGATGATCGCACTCGGCCACCACCCCCTTCATCAGGCCCGCATCCTTCGCATCCCCCTCGATGAACCGGTACCGCGGATGCGCATCATAGCTCTTCTCGATCGGGCCGTACTTCGACAGGTTATCGATGCCCACTACCTCCCAGTCCTCCCGCAGCAGCTCGTCAATCAGATAGCCGGCGATAAATCCCTTCGCCCCGGTTACACAAATCTTCATGCTGGCTCTATACCCTCTCCACCTTCAACGTGTAGTTTCCCACACTTCTCCAATGCATTCTTGTTAAGGATATCCCGCGAATCTCGCCCTGCGGCCACTGACCGCTCCTGTCGCCCCTCACAACGGCCTCATCATGGTTCGCCGGCATTGCCGCGCGCCGGCTTCCGCGCGATGACCAGAAACTGCCTTCCAAATACCGGCCATACCATCGGCAGCGCGAGGTATAAGCCCACCATCCACGTCGGAGGCTGTCGACCCGTTGACATCGTGTACGGCAGAAACCGCCCCACCACCCTTTCCATTGCAAACCCGCGCGCTCTCAGCGCTTCCGCCAGAGACAGTTCCGTCAATTCCACGTAATGATCGAAGAAACCCCAGTAAGCGCCCGGCACATACTTGATATTCGGACCCATGGCAATGAACCGCCCGCCCGGCCTCAGACATCGATAAGCATGCGACAACACCGTGGATACAACGTCCTTGTCACTCAGGTGCTCCAGAAAATTGCTCGTGAACACCACATCCAGTTCTTCATCCCCCAATGGCCACGGGGCCGCGCAGTCCTGCTGCAAGACCACGACATTCGCAACGGCTCGCTTGCGAACTTCCGGGTTCAAGTCCATTGCATACTTTCCACCCGCGCTTACGTTGTTAATGAACTCGCAATATCCCGCTCCCAGGTCGAGTACCTTACTCGCCGAAGGAATCCACTGGCCAAAATACCGGGCCAGAACCTGCCATACCTGTGTCCGGTAAATTGTCTGCCCTTCAAATCGGGTTCCATAAACGCGTTGCAGAGTTCGCTCGCGGCCGTCATCCGGATCTTGCATTCTGTCCCTCAAAGTTGCAATCGGCTGCGCGAACTCCGCGCAAAACGCGCGTTCTCCTGCACCGGAACTCGGCAGCACGCGCCAGGTCTAATGCTGGCTCGCCACACCAACGTGATCCCACACATCCACCAGAATCTTCCCGCTGTAATCCAACGTTTTGTACACCTTGTGCGGCGCGCCGATCATCACCACATCCGAACGTCGGATCAGATCCTCCGCCGCCACAAAGCGCTCGTCCCGAATGTACTCATCGGAGCACAGCACCTCGTTGGCCTCCGTCAGCAATATCTTCCGCAGCTTGTATGAGAGCGACTCCCGCGAGTCGTCGCTCTCTCCCTTGAATGCCATGCCCAGGATGCCCACCGTCATCGCATCCAAATCATGCGACAGCTTCAGTTGGCTCACCAGAAAATTCGGCAGCCCTTCATTAATCAGCATTGCGCTGCTGCCAATATGAAAGTTGTTGTTCGCAAACGCATTCAACTGCATCGTGTCCTTGAACAGGCAAGGGCCGGCCGCAAACCCCGGCCTCGGAAAATTTGCCGCCCGCGGATAGTTATGCGTCATCGCTGAATAGATCTCGTAGAAATCGGCCCCGTACATCTCGGCGATCATGTAGAACTGGTTGGCCGTCGCAAACTGAATATACCGCCATGAGTTATTGAACAGCTTCGTCAGTTCGGCTTCGATGCAGCCCGTCACAATAATCTCCAGCGTCAGGCTCCGGAACAGTTCCGCCACCGCCTCCACCGCCGGTGCGTTCTCCCCGGCAATAATCTGCGGCAGCTTCGACAGCTCCTCCATCGCCTTGCCTTCCAGGATCCGCTCGCACGCAAAACATACCTCGATCCCCGGCAGCTTCTTCTTCAGCCTTCGCCGGATGCTGCTCGTGGTCCCCGGATACACCGTGCTCCGCAAAATCACAATCTGATCTTCCCGCAGATGTTCCGCGATCCCGTCAAAGAAACGCCACAGCTGTTCATGCATCGGATTCAGGTGCTCGTCCACCGGCGTGCCCACTATCACTACAACGAACTTCGCCCCGCTCACGCTGGATGCTTCGTCGCTGGTAAAAAGCGTCTTATGGATCGTCTGCTGCAGCATCGGCTCGCAGCTGGCCTCCATAAATGGCATCTTCCCGGCGGAAATCGCCGCCACGGCTTCCTGATTCGTGTCGTAGATCATAACCCGCTTGCCCTTGGCGGCAAATGCCACAGACAGCGGCAGCCCAACATGACCCGCCCCGCCGATCACACACACGTCATAATCCAAGACTTTCTCTCCACTCTACCGGGGTTCAACCAGCATATGGGATGATATAACACCCTCCGCACCGCACGAATGCCGTCGGCAATCCTCGTTTCGGTCTGGCCCATCCCGCCACAACTTGCACCGCAAATTGCCTCCCCTCAACCCATCCGGCCCCATTGGCGCCGCCTGTATCATGGCCACAGTTGCTAGATCAGCATCCATGAAATCGATCGCGAATCACCCGGCGACACCGACAGAACCTCATCCTCTCCGCAACGGCATCCTCTGCTGTTTCATTTTCCTTGCCTGCTACCTGGCCGCCTGGCCGGTCACCCGCATGGGCTTCATCGACGACTGGTCATTCTTCCGTACAGCCCTGATCTTCGCCCGCACAGGTCACATCGTCTACAACGGATGGTCCGATCCCATGGTCGGCTGGCTGATTCCCTGGGGCGCGCTCTTCGTCAAGCTCCTCGGCCCTTCTTACATGGCCGTCAGGCTCTCCATTCTTCCCTTTGCGCTCCTTACGCTTCTGCTCTTTCATTCCATCCTCATCCGCTTTGGCATCACGCCCCGCAATGCGATCCTCGGAACGTTAACGCTCGGCCTTTGCCCGCTCTTTCTTCCCTTCGCCGCCGCCTACATGACGGACATACCCTGCCTGTTTGCGGTGATCTTCTGCCTCTATTGCTGCCTGCGCGCAGCCTCCGCCTCTGGCCCACGGTCCGCCATCGCATGGCTGGCACTGGCGGCTTCATCCAACATCATCGGCGGAACAGCCCGCCAGGCCGCATGGCTCGGCATTCTGGTCATGGTCCCCTCCACCGGCTGGCTCCTCCGCAAACACCGCGCAGTCCTGATAGCCTCTGTCGCCTTCTGGTTGGCGGGCATCGGAGCCATCGTCTACTGCATGCGCTGGTTTGCACGGCAGCCCTATGTTCCCCATGTCTCCATCCTGCCCAAACCGCCGGGCTCGCTCCTGCTCGCCGTCTACGAGGCCATCATGACGGCGGACCTGATGGGCGCCTTGCTGTTCTGCCTGCTCCTCATGATCTTTCCGGTGCTCGTCGCTTGGCTTCCGCGCTTCGGACGGAAATTCGACCATTACGTCGTCCTCTTCTGCATGGGCCTGCTGCCCATCCTTGCCCTCAGATACCTCACCGGCAACCTCGGCATGGTCTGGCCCGGATCAACCCTGGATTGGGAGCTGTCCATGCAACGCCACGCCATCCTCGGCCTGCCCCCGTCCATGCAGCAATCCTTGCTTCCCACCCCGGCCCGCATCTTCATCTCCGTAATCCTCATCGCAGCCCTCCTCGGCTGCGTATTCACCTTGCAAAACAAGAGCTGGAAGACCCTCCGCTCCGCCGAACCCGATCACGCTCGAGAATTCCTCTGGCTCGTCGTCCCCTATTCACTCGCCTACACAGCCCTGCTCCTGCTGGCCGTCTGGCACGGCCTCGTGCTCGACAAATACGTCCTCGACTGGATGCCCTTCGCCATCCTCGCCTCCATCTGGCTTTATCAGCGATGCATCCGCTTGCAACTCCCCGCCGCCTCCCTCGCCTTGCTCATCCTCTATGCCGCCTTCACCGTCGCGTCAACGCACACCCTCTTCGCATGGCATAGAGCTCGATTCGCCGCCATCCAGCAACTGCGCGCCGTCGGCATTCCACGCACTGAAATTCAGGCCGGTTTTGAGTACGATGGCGAAACCCAAATCACAATCGGCCGATATATCAACAGCCCGGCCATCCACCATCCGCCACACGCATATCAGCCGCCGCCAAAACGCTACAACCCGAACAACCCGTGCGATTACAACTTCCTGCCCTTGGCGCCGGTCTTACATCCCAGATATGCAGTCGGATTTGGCCCCCAACACTGTTTCCTGCCCTCATCCTTCCCATCGGTGCGCTACACCGCCTGGCTGCCGCCCTTCCATCGCAGTATTCGGATTTTGAAAATCCACTCCCCGGCGCCATCCGCCCTGCTCAAGCACCCTTAGCCGCCATTTCTCACGGGAGTCGGGGATGCAGTAGAGGCGGGATGAGAAAAA
>CAZWSD010000061.1:0-6017 GCA_964636535.1 uncultured Acidobacterium sp.
CATCACCCGCCACACCATGCTGCACGAAACCACCAGGAAATTCATGGATGGCTTCCACTACAACGCCCATCCCATGTCCATGCTGGTCAGCACCGTCGCCGCCCTCGCCACCGTCTATCCCGAGGCCAGAAACGTCCACGACCCCGCCAACCGCCTGCTCCAGATCAAGCGCCTTATCGCCAAAATGCCCACCCTCGCCGCCATGTTGAACCGATACAACGTCGGCCTGCCCTACGTCTATCCCGACAACGACCTCAACTATGCCGAAAACTTCATGAACATGCTCTGGAAGATGGTCGAGCCCAAATACGCAGCCAATCCGGTCCTCGCCCGCGCTCTCGACATCCTCTTCATCCTCCATGCCGACCACGAGCAGAACTGCAGCACCAACACCATGCGCTCGGTCGGCAGCTCCGATGCCGATCCCTATCTCTCCGTCGCCGCTGCCGCCTCCGCCTTATCGGGGCCACTCCACGGCGGCGCAAACGAGCAGGTCCTCAAGATGCTCGACGAAATCGGCTCCAGAAACAACGTCCCCGCATACATTCAGCGCATCAAGGAAGGCCACGGCAAGCTCATGGGCTTTGGGCATCGCGTCTACAAGAATTTTGACCCGCGCGCCAAGATCATCAAGTGGACCGCCGAGCAGGTCTTTGAGGTGACAGGAAGAAACCCGCGGCTCGATATCGCTCTCGAACTCGAAAAAATCGCGCTCGAAGACGACTACTTCATCTCCCGCAAGCTCTATCCCAACGTCGACTTCTACTCCGGCATCATCTACCATGCGATGGGATTCAAACCCGAGTTCTTCACCGTGCTCTTCGCCATTCCCCGCACCGTGGGCTGGCTGGCGCAGTGGCAGGAGATGATTTCCGATCCCGATCTCAAGATTGCGCGCCCGCGCCAGGTCTTCACCGGCGAGCGCAACCGCAAGTTCATTCCCATGGAGGAGCGCAAAGCAGCAGGCGCCATCTCCTAGACCGCAACAACATCTCTCCCAGGCTGCCCGCTGCCTACAGCCAGTTGGAGAAAAGCGGCTTTCGCGACTGGCAGCTCAAAATCGACGGGCTCGGTTCGGCTCCGCTCGGCCCATATACGGCTACGCATGGTTCGCGGGCGAATAAGAAAGCCGGCGCTGCTCCAGGGCAGTCGCCGGCTTCTCGACGCAAACCTCGTCGCGGCCTAGGAGAAAATCTCCTTCATCTTGTCGAACAATCCGTTGCGCTCCCCTGGCGCATTCTCTACCGTCAGCGTCTCGCCCAACTGCCGCACCAGTTCCTTCTGCACCTTGGTCAGCTTCGCCGGCGTCTGCACCACAATTTTGATGATCAGATCACCCCGTCCATTCGAGTTCAGGTAAGGCACGCCCTTGCTGCGAATCTTGAATTCCTTCCCGCTCTGCGTTCCCTCCGGCACCTTCAGCCGAACCTCTCCGTCCAGCGTCGGCAGCGTCAGTTCGTCACCCAGCGCCGCCTGCGGAAACGACACCGGAACCGTGCAGTGCAGGTCGTGCCCCGTCCGCTCGAAAAACTTGTGCGGATTCACGCTCAGCTCCACATACAGGTCGCCCGCCGGTCCGCCATTCCGGCCCACGTCGCCCTCGCCCTGGTAGCGGATGCGCGTTCCGTCCTCCACCCCAGCCGGAACCTTCACGGAAACAGTCCGCTCCTTCACCGTGCGCCCATCGCCGCCGCACGTCTCGCATGGATTCGTAATCACCGTCCCCGTGCCGCCGCAGCCCGGGCATGTCCGCGCAATCGAGAAGAATCCCTGCTGGTAACGCACCTGACCGCGCCCCTGGCACTGCGGGCATGTCGTCGGACCCCGTCCCCCCGCCGTCCCCGTCCCTTTGCAGTCTACGCAGGCCTCGCGCCGCTGAATCGTAACCTGCGTCTCCTTGCCAAAAACCGCCTCCTCAAACTCCAGCGTCAGCTCGTAGCGCAGGTCGCGGCCCTTCTGCGCCCGGGATGGACCACGCCCCGCGCCCCGTCCGCCCATGTTAAAGCCGAACAGATCCCCAAAAATATCACCCAGGTCCTCGAATCCCGCAAAGGGAGTCCCGTCAAACCCTCCCATGCCCGCACCGCCGCCATTCACCCCCGCATGCCCATACCGGTCATAGGCCGCGCGCTTCTGCGGATCGCTCAGCACCTGGTAAGCCTCGCTGCATGCCTTGAACTTCTCTTCCGACTCCGCGTCGCCCGGGTTCCGGTCCGGGTGATGCTGCATCGCCAGCCGGCGATACGCCGCCTTCAGCTCCTGATCGCTGGCCGTGCGCTCCACTCCAAGCACTTCGTAATAATCCAATTTCGTCACGTTTGCTGTTCTGCTCATTCCTTCGTTTGCCGCGAGTTGCTCGCTACCCGAACCAGCGCCGGCCGCAACAGCCGCTCCTTGATCCGGTATCCCCGGCGCACTTCCTCTATTACCTGATGATCCGGGATATCCTCCCGCTCCACCATTTCCAGCGCCTCGTGGTGGCGCGGATCAAATTGGACCCCTACTGTCTCTATCGGCTCAATCGCCAGCGACCGTAATGCCTCGTCCATCTGCTTTACGATCAGTTCCACCCCCGTCCGCAACTGCTCGGCAGAGCCCGTCGCGCTCAGCGCCAGCCGGAAGTTGTCCAGCACCGGCAAAAACGTCTCCATCGTGCTCGCCACCGTGTAGTCGCGCAACTCGCCCCGTTCCTTGGCCTCGCGCTTGCGGGTGTTATCAAAATCCGCCTGCAATCGCAGCAACCGTTCCTGCAGGTTCTCGCGATCCGTCACCGCCGCGTCCCGCTCCCCGCGCATCCGGTCCAGTTCCTCCCGCAGAATGGCAACCTCCGGCTCCGCCGCCGGAAGCGCTGCCTCACCCGCCGAGCTCACCGGATCGCGCTCCGGCCCCGCCGTGGTTGCCTCGCCATTGGCGGCCTTTATCGCGCCCTTATTTTCCTCGTGCACACCTTCGTCGTACGTCTTACGGCTCATATCCTCTTCTCTGTATCCGGGTTATCTCCAGTGTAACCGTCGGCGGCCCAAATCTCCGCCGGCTCGGCCACCCCCACGTTACTGCGGCGGCTGCAACAACCGCGTCGAGAGCTGGGCGATGTAGGAAACCGCGTTGATCGTTTGCTGGTAATGAATCCGTGTCGGACCCAGCACCGCTACCGTGCCGAGGCTCTCCTCACCCACACGCGCCGGCGCACCGATCAGCACCAGATTGCCCATCTCCGGCATCGCGTCTTCCAGGCCCACAATCACCCGCACATTCTTCTGCCGCGCATCCAGATACGCCGTCAGCAGCTCGATCAGCCGCTCCTTGGTCTCCAGCGCCGTCAACATCACCCGCAGCCGCTCCCGGTCCTCTTCGTGCGAAAGCAGATTTCCCACGCCCTCCACGTACACCTCCGGGCTGCTGCTCGACGCATCATCCAGCGCACCCTTCGCCTGCAACTCCTTGAGCGACTGCAGAATCCGGTCGTACTCGCTCCGTTCCGCCTCCAGCCGCAGGTTCAGCTCCGCCCGTATCGAATCAATCGGCCAACCGTGAAAATTCTCATTCAGATACCGGCCGCAAATCTCCAGCTCCGCGCTCCCCAGATCCTCATCCAGCAGCAGCATCCGATCCAGCACCACACCCCCCAGCGTCACTACCACCGCCAGCACCCGGTTCGGCGCAAGTCGCGAAAAATGAATGTGTTCCAGCGCATGTTTCTCCTTCAGCGCCGAAAACGCAATCCCTACCCCGCTCGAAAGCAGCGCCAGCACATGCGAGGTGCGCTCCAGAAACTGCTGGCTCGTATGGATCCCTGAAAAACTCTCGTCGATCTCCGCCCGTCGCTCCGTGGACAGATCCACCGCCCGCGGCCCCACCAAACCAAGCTGCTCCACGTAAAACCGAAACGCACGCGGCGTCGGAACCCGCCCCGCTGATGTATGCGGTTGCTCCACCAGCCCGTTTTCCGCCAGCGTCGCCATTACGTTCCGAATCGTCGCCGCGCTCATCCCGTTCCGCGCGGCAAAATCCCGCGCAACCGCCTGCGACGAAACCGGTTCGCCCGTCTCGATGTAACGTTCGACAATGGAATTCAGCACCAGCCGCTCGCGAGGACTGATGCGCGTCTCTGGAGCCATACACCCATCATCCGGCCCGTTCAGGCCGGTCCTGCATCTAGTCTAGGGATGCCCTCCGGCAGGGTCAATGCCTATCCATGGCCCCGCAGGCCGGGTCTATCCCGTCAACGTGCAACCCCAACCCTCAGGAACCGCATGCCGCTGCTGCAGCCATTCATCCTCACCGCGCTCGCTATCACCCTCACTCCCGTCTTCGCATTCGGCCTGGCGGGCGAGCGCATCGCCGCCTCGCTCACCCGCCTGCCCCTCTTCGCGCGCGTCACCCTGCCAGCTTTCCTCGCCGTTCCTTACCTGATGGCTGCCTGCTGCACCGGCGATTTCCACCCCGGCTGGCTCCTGCTCTACCTGCTCATCCCTCCAGCGCTGGCCGCGTTCGAACTCCTCGCCGACCATCTCGATCCCGACCAGCATGGCCACTGGCTCGACGCCCTCGTCCTCCTGCCGCTCGCCCTCGCCGTCGACCTCCGCTGGCTCCAGCCCGCCTGGCCGCCCGGCACCGACCTCCTCGGCAAACTCATTCTCCTCGACTCCGCCCTCTACGCCATCCTCGGCCTGCGCCGCCTCTCCGGCGTCGGCTTCGACCTCCGCATTCGCCTCGCCGATCTCGGCATCGGAATGCGCGAATTCCTCTTCTACGCCGTGCTCGCCATCCCCATCGGTCTCGCCCTCCACTTCCTCGCGCTGCACCATCGCCTAGCCCATCCACGGATCCTCGCGCCCCTCTGGCTCTTCTCCTTCTTTGCCGTCGCCATCCCCGAAGAGATCTTCTTCCGCGGCTGGATGCAGAACCTCCTCGAACGCCGCATCGGGCCCCGCTGGGCGCTCCTGGTCACCTCCGCGCTCTTCGGCCTCTCGCACTTCAACAAACGAGGCGGCATCTTCAACTGGCAATATGTCATCATGGCCGCCCTCGCAGGCGTCTTCTACGGCCGCGCCTGGCGCAGGAATCGCCGCGTCGGAGCCTCCGCCATCTGCCACGCCACCGTCGATACCATCTGGGGAGCCCTCTTCTGGCGCCCCTACTGACCCCGCGCCCCCCACCCTCAGTAACGCGCCCCCAACCCCGCCGGATGAACCCGTCGCACATGATGCGCGTGGTAATCGATGTACCCCAGCCCCACCCGCATGTGATGCTGAATCGCGTTCGGCACCGTTACCGCAATGCAGATGCCCAGAATCCCGTGTGCCAGGCCCAGCGTGTACAGGTTGCGGTAGCGCAAAAACAGCATGCACGCCATCAACCCCCACACCAGCGTCAGCGGCGCCAGCACTGGGTTGGGGATATGCGCGCAGGCAAACATCACCGCCGCCGCCGCCACCGCCCACCGAGGCGAAAGCCCGAGCCGCAGCAGCCGCAGCAGCACATAGCCCTGCAGGATGAACTCCTGCAGAAACGACCAGATCACATATCCCGATACATGAACCAGAAGCGGCGGCGGGCTGTACAGCGGGTGATACGTCCCCAGGTCGCGCGCCACCAGCACCGCCGGCGCCGACAGCGTCAGCGCCGCAATCACAACCCACAGCGATGGCAAAAATCCACGCGGACCCAGCCCCGAATCGCGCCATAAATCCCAACGCAGCAGGCTCGATCCTATGATGAATGCAAATCCTACCCAGTACAGCCAGTGCTGCGTCGCATGCGACGACCAGATCACCGCCAGGATCAGCAGATACCCAACAACCATCTCGAAGAGATCGCGCCTGCGCGAAGTCGGGGAATGCTTGGACAACACTGCAACCACGGTTTCAGACTAATCCCAAAACGCCGCCCAAAGAAATCCAGGGACGGCCATCGCCGTCCCCTTCTGTCCCACGATCCGTTAACTTACTGCAGCAGCGTTCCGCTCTCCGGCTCTTCCTTGGCCTCTTCCGGCGGAATCACCACCGAAGCGGCCA
>CAZWSD010000061.1:6117-12165 GCA_964636535.1 uncultured Acidobacterium sp.
CCGCTCTCCGGCTCTTCCTTGGCCTCTTCCGGCGGAATCACCACCGAAGCGGCCACCTTGTCTTCCTTGTCCAGGTTCAGCAGCCGCACACCCTGCGTCGACCGCCCCGCCGCCCGAACCCCGTTCGTATCAATACGGATGATCTTTCCATACTGGCTGATCACCACCAGCTCCGAGGTGTCGTCCACCAGTTGGATCGAAACCACCTTGCCGTTCTTCGCCGTCGTCTTCAGGTTGATCACGCCCTTCCCGCCGCGCGACTGCAGGCGATACTCGTCCACATCCGTGCGCTTGCCGTAGCCATGCTCGGTCACGCTCAGAATCAGGCACGCGCACGCCTTGCCATCCTCGCCCACACCCCGCTCCTTCGGCGTCGCCGCCATGCCCACAACGTAATCGGCCTTGCCAAGATCAATGCCGCGCACACCCCGCGCCGGGCGGCCCATCGACCGCACATCGTCCTCGTCAAAGCGAATCGCCATGCCGTTATGCGTCGCAAGAAACACAATCTGGCTGCCGTCGGTGATCGTCGCCTCCACCAGCTCGTCTTCCTTGTCGATGCCGATCGCAATAATCCCGCGCGACATCACATTCGAGAAGTCCTTCAGCGGCGTCTTCTTCACCGTGCCCTGCCGCGTCACAAAAAAGATGTACTTGCCCTCTTCGGTCAGATCCCGCACCGTCATGATCGCCCGCACCTGCTCGCCCGGCTGCAGATTCAACAGGCTCGCAATTGACTTGCCCTTGCCCGCCGCGCCCACATCCGGAATCTCATACACCTTCAGCCAGTACACGCGCCCCGTATTCGTAAAGCACAGCAGATACGCATGCGTCGAATCCACCAGCAGCTGCGCCACAAAATCTTCCTCGCGCGTCTTCATGCCCATCCGCCCGGTGCCGCCGCGTTTTTGCTGCCGGTAAGTCGAAATCGGCGTCCGCTTCAAATACCCAGAGTGCGAAACAGTGATCGCCACCTGCTCATCGGCAATCAGGTCTTCCAGGTGCAGCTCCGCCGTCTCGTCCACGATCTGCGTGCGGCGCTCATCGCCATACGCCTTGCGAACGTCCTCCAGCTCCTTCACGATCACGCCGCGCAGCTTCTTCTCTGACGCAAGAATCGACTCGTACTCCGCTATGCGCTCCCGCACCTCGGCCAGCTCCTTCAGCAGCTCGTCAATCGAAAGCTGCGTCAGCCGGTACAGCTGCAATTCCAGGATCGCGTCAATCTGCCGATAGCTCAGCGTCAGCGTCGCCTCAATCATCGTCGCCGGATCAATCGCATACTTCTTCGGATCCAGCTTCACGCCCGCCAGCGCCTGGCCCCGCACCGTAATCGTCTTGCCGCAAAAGAACTGGAACAAATTCTCCCGCGCATCCACCCGCGAACTCGACCCGCGAATAATCTTGATCACGTTGTCCAGATGATCCAGCGCTATCTGGTAGCCCAGCAGAATATGCTCGCGCTCCCGCGCCTTCCGCAGCAGATACGCCGTCCGCCGACGCACCACATCCACGCGATGATCGATAAAGTGGCGAATCGCATCCGGCAGCGGAAGCTCCCGCGGCTGCCCGTTCACCACCGCCAGGAAGATCATCGAGAAGCTTTCCTGCATCTGCGTATGCTTGTAAAGCTGGTTCAGCACAATCTGCGCCTCGGCGCCGCGCTTCAGCTCTATCACAATCCGCATGCCGTCGCGATCGCTCTCATCGCGGATGTCGGAGATATCGTCGATCACCTTGTCGTTCACCAGGTCCGCCACGCGCTCAATCAGCTTCGCCTTGTTCACCTGGTATGGAATCTCCGTCACCACGATCGAGGTGCGCCCCTGCGACATCTGCTCAATCGA
The DNA here is from genome assembly GCA_964636535.1 of uncultured Acidobacterium sp. Classification (GTDB taxonomy): domain Bacteria; phylum Acidobacteriota; class Terriglobia; order Terriglobales; family Acidobacteriaceae; genus Acidobacterium. Next base: position 7,965 of record CAZWSD010000061.1, read on the forward strand.
CGCCTTCGCCCGCATCAGAAAGCGCCCCCGCCCCGTCTTGTACGCGTTCGCAATTCCGCTCCGCCCGTAAATAAATCCGCCCGTCGGAAAGTCTGGCCCCTGCACGTGCTTCAGTACCTCGGCCAGCCCCGCATGCGGATTGTTCACCATCTCAATCGTCGCGTTGATCACTTCGGTCAGATTGTGCGGCGGAATGTTCGTCGCCATCCCCACCGCGATCCCATTCGAGCCATTCACAATCAGGTTCGGAATCCGCGTCGGCAGCACCACGGGCTCCAGCGTCGACTCATCATAGTTCGGCGTAAAATCCACCGTCTCCATGTCAATATCGGCCAGCATCTCGCCCGCGATCCGCATCATGCGGCACTCCGTGTATCGCATCGCCGCAGGAGGATCGCCGTCCACCGAACCAAAGTTGCCCTGCCCGTCAATCATCGGATAACGCAGGCTGAACGGCTGCGCCAGACGCACCAGAGTGTCGTAGATCGCCGAGTCCCCGTGCGGGTGATACACACCCATCGCCTGACCCACGACCTTCGCGCACTTCGTGTACTTCTTGTTATGCTGCAACCCCATCTCGTGCATCGTGTAAAGAATGCGCCGATGCACAGGCTTGAAACCATCGCGCACATCCGGCAGCGCGCGGCCGATAATCACCGACATCGAGTAGTCGAGGTACGAACGTCGCATCTCGTCTTCAATGTTGATCGGCACCAGGTTGAGTGCGCCGCCGGAATTGTCACCGCCGGACCCATTGCCAAGGGGGAGTTGGGGATTCTGATCGTCTGCCATATTTTTTGCCGGTAATCGCCCCCGATGAGCTCAGGAGGATGAAATTGGAGCGAAGACTATCTCTATGATAAATCATGGCTTAGCTCTCGTACAGCACCCTCCTCATGCACCGCCTCACCGCATTGGAATCAGTAGCTTAGAACACCCTCTGCCGCGCTTGCACGCTACCTGAACCCCTCCACGGCTTTTCTCCTCTTTTTAAAGCCTCGCTTCCAGCCCCGTTTGGCACGCTAACTGACTTTCTTCTCCGCCAATCGGTACGACCTTGCAACCCTACGCTGTAACCGGCAAATCCACTTCGTCTGAGCGTATTACACTTACCCTTACGCTCCGGTCGCGCGATGCCCCAGCCTCCTGTCCAGCACCTTCGCAAATTCCGCTTCAACACACCGCAGCGCATCGCCGCCTTCCTGCTGCTCCTCTTCCTCGCTCAGTGTCTTCTCGTCATCGGCGCCACGCCGCCCACCGTCCGCGATACTCACTTCGCCATCTGCGGAAGCCAACTCTGGGCCGCTTTCTCCAAACCCACCGTCCCCTCCGCCATCTGCCCTGAGCTCGGACGCGGCGTCCTCGCCTATCGCGCCGCCGCCCTGCCCTTCGCGGTGCGCAACTGGATCGCCGGCCAGCCCGCCAACGCCCGTCCCGAAAATATCTACCTCACATTCCGCCAGCTCGACTTCTGGATTCGCCTCCCTTTCCTCTTCGCCGGCCTCGGCCTCGGAGCTTGCCTCTGGTGGGTCACCCGCCGCCTCTTTGGCGATCCCGGCGGTTACGTCGCCCTCGCTCTCTACTGCTTTTCTCCGCCCATCGTCTTCAACTCCGCCCTGCCAAACCCAGCCATCCTCGCCGCCTACGGGCTCTTCTCCGCCATCTACGCTGCCATCGGCGTCGCGCACGCCCTCCAGGGACCGCGCCGCAAGTGGCGCAAGCGCGTCCTGCTGCTCGCCGTTACCCTCGGCTTCACCGCCGCCGCCAGTCCCGCCGCATTCCTGCTTGCCATCGCCATCTGCACCGGCCTCCTCCTCTGGCTCGCAGAAGACAAAAGAATCCATCTCCCCCTGCTCACTCTCGTCTGGACCGCCGGCGCCCTGCTCATCTTCTTCGCCGCCTGCGGCTTCCAGCCCGGCGCGTTCACCTCCTTTCTCGCTTCCCCGCACGCGGGACCGCTCCCTCACGGCCTGCCCGACTTCGTCATCGGATGGATCACCGCCCCCACCCGCATCCTCCTGCTCTCGGCACTCATCGGCTACGCCGGCCTGCGCCGCGCCCGCTACTTCGGCAGCACCACTCCGCTCTGGATCGCCGCCCTCTTCATCCTCCTCGCCCTCTCTCACATCAATCCCTCCGCATGGCTCTGGTCCATACCCTTTCTCTTTGCCTTCATCGGCGGCGTCTTTGCCGACCTCCTCGAGTCCCGCCGCCGCGGAATCTTCTTCTCTCTTGCCTCCATCCTTCTTCTCTCGCAGGCCATCTGCACCGTCGTAGACCTCATCCGCGTCCTGCCCTTCTGATCCACCACCACTCGCTGCGCATCCCGCCTCGCCGATACGCCGGCACTCCCCGGCGTCAGTTGTTTCCGCCCGCCCTTCCACCTCCCGTGGCGACTTGACCACCCGACACCACGGTCTTTTAGAAAATGCTCTAAACTCCAGACAAATGCCCCGCAACGATTCCAACGCCGAACGCCTCATCAGCGCCACGCGCTCTGCAGAGGAAGACTCCTTCGAGCTCAAGCTCCGGCCCCGGCGGCTTAACGAATTCATCGGGCAGTCCAAGGCCAAGGAACAGCTCGCCATCGCACTCGAAGCCGCCAGGTCTCGCGGCGAGGCCGTCGATCACGTCCTCCTCTTTGGCCCTCCCGGACTCGGCAAAACCACCCTCGCCTCCATCATCGCCAATGAACTCGACGTAGGCTTCCAGCAAACCTCCGGCCCCGCGCTCCAGATCCAGGGCGATCTCACCGCCATCCTCACCACCCTCCGCGAAAGACAAGTCCTCTTCCTCGACGAAATCCACCGCCTCCAGCCCGTCCTCGAAGAAAAACTCTACACCGCGCTTGAGGACTACAAACTCGACATCATCATCGGCCAGGGCCCCGCCGCGCGCACCCACGTCATGGAGATCAAGCCCTTCACCTTCGTCGCCGCCACCACAAGGCCCGGCCTGCTCTCCTCGCCCTTGCGCTCCCGCTTCGGCATCCTCCTCCGCCTCGAGTTCTACTCCGATGACGAACTCCGCTTCGTCGTCGAACGCTCCGCCGAGGTCCTCAACGTACCCATCGACCAGGACGGCGCCGCCGAAATCGCCATGCGCGCCCGCGGAACTCCGCGCATCGCCAACCGGCTCCTGCGCCGCGTCCGCGACTTTGCCCAGGTCCGCGGCTCCGGAACCATCGACCGCCCCACCGCCATGCAGGCCCTCGAAATGCTCGAAGTCGACGCACACGGCTTCGATGACCTTGACCGACGGCTCCTCATGACCATCATCGAAAAATACGACGGCGGCCCCGTCGGCCTCAATACCCTCGCCGCCACCCTCGCCGAAGAACAAGACGCGCTCGAAGAAGTCTACGAACCCTTCCTCATCCAGCGCGGATTCCTCGATCGCACCCCCCGGGGCCGCGTCGCCACCCGCGCCGCCTACGAACACTTCGGCCTGCCGCTCCCGCGACGCTCCAATTCCCTCTTTTGAGCGGCCCTTTCAATCCGCATCGGCATCTCTCTTACTGAACCGTCTTTTCGGAGAATCCCATGGCCCGCACTGAATCGCTCATGCAACCCCTCGGAACCCCCGCACCGGACTTCACCCTCCCCGACGTCGTCACCGGAAAATCCCTCTCCCTCGCCGACACCCGCGGCCCCAAGGGCCTGCTCGTCATCTTTCTCTGCGCGCACTGCCCCTTCGTCAAGCATATCGAGCTGGCCGTCGCGAACTTTGCCCGCGACTACCACGGCAAAGGCATAGGCATCGTCGCCATCAGCAGCAACGACGCACTCGCCTACCCCGGCGACGCGCCCAACGAGCTCGCCGGCCAGGCCCGCCGCCTCCACTTCACCTTCCCCTATCTCTACGACGAATCCCAACAGGCCGCCCGCCACTACCACGCCGCCTGCACCCCGGACTTCTTCCTCTACGACGCCAACCTCTCCCTCGTCTATCGCGGCCAGTTCGACGCCGCCCGCCCCGGCAACGGACTCCCTGTCACCGGCCAGGACCTCCGCGCCGCACTCGACGCCCTCCTCGCAGGCCGGCCCCTCGATCCCCATCAAATCCCCAGCCTCGGCTGCAACATCAAGTGGAAGCAGTAATGCCTTCACTTTGAAAATCAAAAGACGCGCCCGCTTCCGGCGCGACCTTCGCTTTTCAGAACAAATACGGTTACAGTTTCAGCCCCTTCAGATGCTCTCTA
>CAZWSD010000062.1:0-12147 GCA_964636535.1 uncultured Acidobacterium sp.
CAAAAACTATCCAACCTTCCCGCCTGAAATCACCACTCGTGAGACATGCAGGCTAAGACTTCTCGCGAAGAACGAATCGCTGACGTTGAGCAGATCCAGGTAACGACGGCTCCTGTTGGTGGTGGTCGCAAAACCGACGTACAGCCACCGGCGGACTCAAGATTGTTTGCAGGGCAAGCCGGCGCACATCGAATCGGTAATGCCCTTGCCTTCCGTGATCGTGTAGATGCGGTCCACCGCGGGTAGCGCTACATTTTCCACGTCACCGCTGGGCCAGTGAATTCGCACCTGATCGACCTTTTTTAGCTGGCCGAGGCCGAAGTGTACACGGAAGTCATTCGATGAAAGATAGCTTCCCCCACTCAGCACGTCCTGCCGCCTTCGGATCCCGCCAGCGATGAGGTAGACGGTGGACCCCACGGCGTCGCGCGGGCTCTTAGGTCCGCCGACGAGCTTGATCTTCACCCAATGGTTGTGGTCGGGATTGACGTTGCGTAGCAGCACCGGCACACCAACGAGAGGATTCATGATCACGTCGATCTTGCCGGAATTGAAAAGATCACCAAAGGCCGCACCTCGACCCACGCAAACCGTAGCAAGCCCGGTGCCTTCAACTGCCGGAACCAATGCGAAGTTGCCGTTCTTCAGATTGCGATAGAGCAGCGGGCGCTGCGCATAGCTCTCCCCCCACTTCGGATGCTGGTCAACCTGGGGATACAGGTGTCCATTGGTGATGAACAGGTCAAGCCAGCCATCATTGTCGTAATCTATAAATCCATCACCAAAGCCGACAAACGGAAGGGATGGCTCCGCAATGCCTGCGGGGTAGCTCACGTCCGTGAAATTTCCATGCCCGTCGTTCTGAAAGAGGACATCGTAATCATCGGCGAAGGTTGTGTTGACGATGTCGAGATTGCCATTGTTCAGATAATCGCCGGCAGCGATTCCCATGTTGGCCATTTCCCGGCCATCGCCATTGACCGCGTAGCCGTTCATATAGCTGTCGTTCTCGAATGTCCCGTTGCCCTTGTTGATGTAGAGATCGTTTGGGGTAGAGTCGTTGGCCACTAATAAGTCGGGTTTGCCGTCGTTATTCACGTCGGCGAAGAGGGCCCCGAGACTGTAATAGGTATGAGTGGAGATTCCAAGCTTGCTACTGACGTCGGCGAAGGTGCCATCGCCGTTGTTGTGGTAGAGATGATTGCGCGCTCCCTTGAGCCCGCGCGGTCCGCACATGACTTTTGCGCCGCGATACTCGCAAAAGTCGTAGTCGGAGACACCGTTGCTGGACGCCGAAGTATCCTTTAGATCCAGATCGATATAGCAGGAGACAAAGAGATCGAGATTCCCGTCGCCATCGTAGTCCCCGAACGTCGCTCCGGTCGACCATGAGTCGAGCGCGACCCCCGCCTGTTCAGCAACGTCAGTAAAGGTGCCGTCATGGTTGTTGCGGTAGAGGCGGTTCTTGCCATAGTTGGTCACGTAGATGTCCGGCCAGCCGTCGTTGTTGAAGTCGCCGACCGTGCATCCGAAACCCCAGCGATCATTCGTGACACCAGCGTGTATCGCGATATCGGTGAACGTGCCGTCACGGTTGTTGCGAAAAAGCGCGGCGCGCGGAGGAGTGGCTTTGCCGTTCAGCGCATCCAGGGTGGAGCCGTTGACCATGAAAATGTCCAGCCATCCATCATTGTCATAATCCAGCAGGCACACGCCGCCGCTCATAGCTTCGAGAATCAGAGGCTGTTCGGGGGTTCCCGATTTGTGCCGCCAGCCGGTGAGCCCAGCCTGTTCGGCAACATTTTCGAAGACGATCGGGCCACTTGTCACGAAGCCACCAGCCGTGATCGGACGGTGCTGGTTGTCGAATATGGCTGTGTGAGGGCCGCCACTGGCTACGCCCCCGCTCATTCCTTGCCCATGCTGATCCTGCGGCATTTCCGCGAGCATGGGCAAGCCTTTCGACCCGGCAATGATGGCCAAAAGCTTGCAGAAATCTCTTCGCAGCACCGCGAATCCCCTTTAATCGAGAAGAGCGTCAGGTCCGGTCGTTAAACTCGCAAAATTCTATCAGCGGCCCGAATTGCCAAGCAACGATGCAGTTAACGTATGTCAACGTTGGAAGCAGACACGGGAGCCACGATCGGATTTGGCCCTTTCGGGCGCGGTCAAATGGGGCTGCGCTGCGTTGGTATCGTTCTCGCCCTTATCCATGCACTGTGCCAGGGATCGATTGCGCCGTCACCATCAGGCGACGGCTTCCCCCAGGTTCATCCCACAGGGCGGTCTGAGCCAGGAGGGGCGATGGCATATCAAAAAGAGCAACAGGGGTGCGCCGAGGCCTAACGAGCGGCAAACAGGAAAGGCGGGAAGAGGAATCGCAATCGCCAGATTCGATGGGGGACGATGGCAGTGATCGACGCAAACCAGGGGAGGCCAACCTGGGTAGGAGAAAAAAATCAGGGGAAAGATGTTGACACGGCTCCAACCGGGTGACTAGGATTGCGCTGCAGTAAACGTTAACCGTATCGATGTTCTAAAAAGAGAGGCTACCCATAACAATTGTGATCAACCCCAAGTGTGCATGTGGTGAGAGGTGGCACGGCGCCGGGGGATCATCTGGTGACAACCTCTGCCGGGACTCGGCGATCGATAACTCAGCGTTCAATGTTCGACACCCAACGTTTTCAGGAGGCTTTGTGAGAGTGTCAGGCAAAAATATTCGGAATAGGCGCTTGTATGGCGGCCTGCTTGTGATGATTTTAGGCTTTGGATGCCTACTACCCCGGGTTGCCATAGCCCAACAGGCAACCGCGAGTGTGAACGGAGCGGTCGAGGATCCCACCGGTGCTGTGATACCCAACGCACAGGTTCAGCTGAAGAACGTCGACACGGGAGTCGTGAGAAGCACAACGACCAACAGCAAGGGAATTTATGCCTTCCCCAGCGTAGTGCCGGGTGCCTATTCCATGCGGGTGTCCGCGCATGGCTTTTCTACCGCGTCGCAACCGCCTGTAACCTTACAGGTAGACCAGATCGCAACGTTCAACTTTCATCTGAAAGTCGGCAAAGCGAGCAGCACGGTCACCGTGACGGGTACGCCACCGGCCCTGCAGACTTCGACCTCCCAATTGGGCACGGTTGTGACCGGGAGCCAGGTCAAGAACCTGCCCCTCAACGGCCGCAACTTTACTGAATTGCTGACGATCACAGCCGGCGTTTCGCGCATCAATACCGGCCAGAACAGTGGAGGAGGTCAGGGCTGGAATGGGACAACGATTGGGCCGGTCACAATCCCGTCCATCAACGGCGCAGGCAATCGCAGCAATATGTTCATGCTGGACGGCGCCAACGATCTGAACACGCTTTCCACTTCCTACAACTACGCGCCGATCGTGGACGCCATTCAGGAATTCAAGATTCAGGATCACAATGACCTGGCCCAGTATGGCGGGGTCGCCGGGGGAACCGTGACTGTGGTGACCAAATCCGGGACCAACCACTATCACGGTGCTCTGTGGGAGTTCCTTCGCAATCAGGCCATGGATGCGCGCGGCTATTTTGAGGCGCATCGGGCGCCCCTCCGCCAGAATCAGTATGGCGCTTCGATCGGCGGTCCTCTCTCAATTCCAAAGCTGTATAACGGAAAAAACCGCACATTCTTCTACGCTGCATGGGAGGGCTTCCGCTACTCCTCTACTCAGGAAACGGGCGCCCTCGGACCAACGAATGCGATGCGCAATGGCGATTTCAGCGCTTTGGGCGTTCCCATCTACGATCCAGCGACGACGACGTACGATGCCGCGACAGGCTCGTATTCGCGCGAAACATTCACGCAGGAGTACAACGAAGGACCAGGCAATCCCTCGCTCTGCGGCGGCGATACGAACTGTATTCCGCAGAGTCGCATCAATCCAATTTCAGCGTTGTTTGAGTCGATCATCCCGGCGTCTGGTCCTTTAGTCAACGGGAGCAACGTCTTCTTCCCGGCGCACTCGGGGACTAATCAGGATTCGGGAACATTGCGAATCGACGAGAACCTGAACAACAACAACCAGCTTATGTTCCGTTACAGCCAGTTCAACTTGTTTAAGGTGAATCCCTCGGGTACCATCGGCGACGCCACTCAATCTCAGATTGGTCGCAACTACATAGGGCATTGGACCCACGAATTCAGCCCTACGGCCTTCTCGGACGTGTACTTTGCCAGAAACTACGGATTTACCCTTCTAGGCACCGCGCATGCAGGGGAGACTCCGGCGTTTCTTGACCAACTCAAGAAACTCGGCATGGCTTCCTACTGGATGACCCTGAACAATGCGCTCTACGCCCCGCAGTTTTCAGCAAACGGATATGTTGGGTTGACCGGATCGCAATTGCAGGGGAGCGGTCTGGCGGATATCTGGCAGTTTGGCGGCACATTCACAAAAATCCTGGGCAAGAACACGTTCAAGGTCGGCGCCGATTTCGAGACCAACGACTTCACCTCGCCGATTGCATATTCGGGTGAACAGTTCGCGTCCAACCAGACCGGAGGCCTGGGAGCCGAACAGGGAGTGGGCGGTAACAGTTGGGCATCCCTCCTTCTCGGTGTCCCGAGCGCAGCCCAGTATCGAAACATCAAAGAGGTGGTTCACAACGGCTGGATCAATGGGTTCTTTATTCAGGACCAGATACGGGCGACGAACCGTCTCACGATCAATGCCGGCTTCCGTGACGACATGGTGATTACGCCGATTTATGGCACGGGCAACGGCGCGAACTACTACACGGGCGAGGCTGACCCACTTACCGGTCAGTACATCCTCAACGCGCGTCCGCCGGCCTGCTCGGCGACTCAAGGTGCGCCCTGCATCCCGGTTGGCAACTTCACCGCGTCGGCTACGCCTGCTCCGGGCGGGCTTCCCCCGCACACCATCGTTAGTCCATCCCTTCGGATGATCAATAACTCCCTGGCTGACTGGGGTCCCCGATTCGGCATGGCCTACCGCATCAACAACAATACAATTGTCCTTGGAGGTTACGCCCGCCAGTACGACACATGGGCAACGATTACGCAACTCTCGCAAAACTTCGGTGGGAACTGGCCGGCGGTCAACGCGATCGACAACACCAGCCTGAACACCAATATTCCAACGGCGACTGTCGGAGATCCCCTTGCATTGGGTAACTCCGGCACGGTCATCTATCCGATCAACGATTTCAGTCAGGTCAGCCAATGGATGGTAGATCCGAACTTCAGCACTCCGTATCAAGACCAGTGGAACGTGGGAATTGAGCGGGTGTTACCGGGCAACACTGTTCTTGATGCGAACTACGTTGGATCTGTCGGCAGGCGCGAGGATTGGGGCCCGACGATGAATACCCCCCAGCCGGGACCGGGGAACATACAAAATCGGAGACCGTACCCCTACATGCTGCAGCAATGGTTCGATCAGAGCGTCGGACATAGTCGCTACGACGCCTTACAGGTCACCTTTGATAAACGTCCCACCCATGGTGTCAGCCTCCTGGTTGCCTATACGTTATCGAAAGAAACGGCCGATGGCTGCGCGTTGGGTGGGAGCTGCGATTCTTCGAATCCCTATAATCGCGCCCAGGACTATGGTATTTCCGATTTGAATCAGACGAATGATTTTTCGGCCGCATTCACGGCGATGTCGCCCTTTGCAACCTCCTCCAAGAAGTTGGTTTCCGACCTGACCGGTGGTTGGGGGTTGAATGGCATTGTCACCCTTACTTCAGGGCAGCCTTACACAGTGGTGGCAGGCGGAGACCCTGAGAACATAGGCTGTTGCCTGCAGGAGCGGATGGATGTTGTTGGCAATCCGAACAGCGGGCCCGGCACTCATACTCGGGCTGAATGGTTCAACACATCTGCCTTCAAGACGCCCGCACCTTACACCTATGGCAACGAAAAGGTGAACCCTCTCACCTCGGACTGGTATCGCGATGTTGACTTATCTTTGGTTCGCAACTTCCGTGTAGGACTGGGAAGAGAACGATACTTCCAGTTTCGCGCAGCCGGATTCAACATCTTTAACGATGTCGTTTTCGGCGTTCCCGATACGACCAGTACCGACGTGAATTATGGACAAGTCACTGGACAGGCAAATGGGCCACGACAGTTGCAGTTGGCGCTCAAGTTCTACTACTGAACCGTGAAGCCGAATTATCTACCCCCCCATTTGTGACACTGCCGCGCGAAAGCGTGGTAGTGTCACGCTTTTTCATAAGGCCTCAGGCCCTTCCAACGGGGAAGAAAGCAAGTAAGACGGAATGCGTTTACATCACCTAACTTGGAGTGCCGGCGGGAGAATTCCCGGTGGCGACCAGTATGGGGCGGGGTGCGCTGTGCAACCGGGTCTTTCAGCTGGACCGGAGGCCATCTCGCGTGATTTGGGAGATTCGAGTCCGATCGCCATTGCGAATGTGCGAGTTCTCATGTCTCACGGACGCCTGTCAGTCGTCGGTGGTGACCGAATTCTGCATCGGCAGTGCGCGATAATGGGTCGTGGTGAAATCCTGTCGAGGGCTAATTCAACGTGAAGCGACGGATTGTCGGTTATGGTGCGCTGTTCCTGCTGGCATGTTCTACGCTGCCGGTACGGGCGCAATTGCCGTCGGACTGCAAGCCGCCCGCTGCTGCCGCGAATGCCCCAGCCGGTACGTCCCCGGCGAAGATCGATGAGGCCGTGGGCGCCTGGTTTGCCCAGAAGGGCGATCTCGATTGTTCGGCTTCTGCATTTGAGCAGGCCTTGCGGTTGGAACCACGGTCGGCCGCGGCCCATTTTGATCTTGGGCTCATTCGACAGCGTCAGCAGCAGCCTGCAACAGCGATCAAGGAATTCGAACTGGCTCTGCAATATGAGCCTGGGTTGCTGCCGGCGCGATGCGCGCTCGGCTGGGCTCTGCAAGACCCTGTCCGTGCGAAGCAGGAGTTCCATGAAGCGCTTGCAGCGAATCCACATTTGGTTTGCGCGCTGAACGGTATGGCGCAGGTTCTGGCGGAGCAGAAGCACTATGATGCTGCTGTTCGTTATTGGCGGCAGGCGGTAAAGCTTCAACCCGATGAGCCGGGTATGCAATTGTCATTGGCGACGGCCATATATAAGGCTGCTCAGCTAAGGCAGGCCAATGATCTGCCGCCTGCAAACGGGGTAAGCGTGGCGGACGGGATCCAGCTATTAGCTGAATTGCTCAGCAAGTACCCTGCATTCACGGATGCACACTTCACCCTTGGCAACATGTACGCCAATCAAAAGATGTTTCTCAAGGCTGCTGACGAATACCGGGTGGTGGTTCGCCAGAATCCCGCCGATACTCTTGCTCTGGCCGCCGAGGTCGAGATGCTCATCGACGCATCATCCTATACCGAGGCGTTGGAACCGGCCCAGGATTACGTGAGGCAGAAGCCTGATGATGCGCTGGGGCGCATCCTGCTCGGCAGCGTATACCTGGAACTGGGCGATTATGCGAAGGCAGAGCCGGAACTTGCGCGTGGAGTTGCCATGGAGCCGGAGAGCTTCAGGGCTCGATACCGGCTTGGGGTTACGTTGGCTCGCCTGGGCAAGCCGGATCAGGCATTGCCACAACTGCGGAAAGCTCTTGCCCTGGAACCTGATGATCGGTCGGCCCAATTCCAACTCGTGGCGGTGCTGCGTGAGCTTGGCCAGGCGCAGCAGGCCAAACCGCTTGTCGCGAAGCTGCAAACGGAAACGGGTGAGAATTCCCGAAAAAATCGACTCGCATTTGAGGGCAAGAGGGCGAATGCACTTCTGCAGGCAGGGAAACCGTCAGAAGCGGCCCAGATATATAGTCACATGCTTGACGAGGAACCGGATCGCGCCCGCACGGCCTATAACCTTGCCCTGGCGCTGGAGGCGATGCATCAGACGAAGAATGCCGAAAGCGTTCTGCGCAACGCGATTAAGATCAATCCAAAGCGAGCGAGAGTTCGAGCCGAACTTGGCCGGTTGGAGTTGCAGGAAGGTGATCTGCAATCGGCGCAGCAATCGCTGCAATCCGCATTGGAGATGCGACCGGGACTGGTGAAAGCGCGCGCAAACCTCGCAGCGGTCTACGCCCGGGAAGGGGATCTTGTTTCCGCAGAGAAGCTGCTTGGTCAGGCGATAGCCGAAGATCCGAAATATGAAGATGGCTATTTGAGCCTGGGGGCAATTCTTGCCCAGCAGGACAGGAAATTCGCCGCCGAGAAGGTGCTGAACAAGGCTGCAGCACTGGAACCAAAGAATCCAGCTATTTTGACCACGATCGCAGACACCGAGATGCGGATGGGCGAGTCGAAGGACGGGATTTCGCTTCTTCGGAGAGTTGTCGGTCTGGCGCCGAACCTGGCCGCTGCCCACATTGACCTGGCGCTCGCCCTCGCCAGCAGTCACGATCTTGCTGCGGCTCTGTCGCAAGCCAGCGACGCGGTCCGACTAGCTCCGCAATCCGGCGTCGCCCACTTCTACCGCGGGCGAATCCTCTTTGACCTCGGACGCGGTGACGAAGCGGCGTCTGAGTTTGCAGCAGCCATCCAGCTTGATCCCGAAATCGCGGGGCCGCGGTATTTTCTCGCCTTAACTGTAATGCAGAGGGGCAATTATGCGCGTGCAAGCAGTCTGCTCGCAGCGAGCGTCAAGTTGCAGCCCAACAACGCAAGAGCGTGGTACATGCTGGGCCAATCGTACGAGCGCCAGTCAAACACTGTCCAAGCCGTCGCGGCCTGGAGGCACGCGATCGCTATTGACCCGGGGTTTAGCCAGGCGCTGTTCAGCCTGGCACGAGCCTTGCGATCTACCAATCGGACGGAGGCGAATCAGTTCATGGCGCGCTACGTAACGGTACAGCAAAAACGACGCGTCCTGGATCGCGTCGACCTGCTGTCGAACCACGGTATCGAAGCAGCGTCGGCGCGTAACTGGCCTGTAGCGGTACGGCTGTTCAAAGAAGCGATTGCTGCGTGCGGTGACTGCGTCGAGAAGGCCCAACTTTATCGGAAACTCGGCATAATCGACTGCCAGGCGGGCAATCTTGATAAGTGCGAAAAGGAACTACTGACCGCAAAGTCGCTCAATCCAGATGATCCTGTAACTCAGGCGGCTCTTAACCTGGTCGCTCGGGCCCGAAGTCAGCATCTCGCGTCCGTGAAAGGAAATACGCACTAGCAGGCTGAGGAAGTCCTGGTTGTGGCGGGGCCGCAATGGAAGTCCGATATTTTCCGGAGTCTGCCGTGAAGGCCCCTCGGATGGGTTAATCGTTGCGGCACGCAAGTGGAAATGTTCGGGATAGACCACTACGAAAGCCGGTTTTCCGCAGGGCAGGAGGGTAAGACTCAGGTGATCTTGAATCTGAAATTACGGCGAAAGCTGCGCAATTCCGGGGAGGGCAGCAGCGAAGGCTTCGAGGCAGGATCGTATCAACCATGGACCAGATACCGGAATTCACAAACATGTTCTAACGTTCTTCAGCAAGATTCTATGTTCCACGGATAGGTGCAGTTGGAAGATTAACTCATGCGATTGGAGCTGCGGAGACTTATGAGTAAAACGGACCGTTCTTATTTCATGTGCTGGAAGCATATCTCCATATTTAGTCTGGCTTTGCTGATTTGGGGTGTTGCCCCTCAGACGGCTGCGCAGGCGGCGGTGCGGCCTAGTGCGGGGAAGACGAATGAGACAGTGGCGGCCAAGGCCTTGAGGATTGTTGGTGGGATTCATGGATCGTGGTCAGAGATGCCGGGTAATATTGTTTCTCCGCTGATGACGCCTGGCGCCCTGATCGGCAATGGCAGCGTGGGCGTTGCTATTGGGGGGAGTGCGGACCGGCAGGAGTTTTATGTCGGTCGAGATGATTTCTGGAGCGTGCTGCGCGGGCGGATCATGCCGATGGGGCGGCTGGAACTGACGCTTCCCGCCCTGGAGGGCGCGAGCACGCAGCTGAGGGAGAATATAGGCCCGGCGGATGTGACGGCGAGTTTTGTGCGGGGCGGTGATGCGCTCGATTGGCGGACGTGGGTTGCGGACGGGCGGAACATATTCGCGGTAGAGCTGCGGAATCCGGGTAGCAAAGCGTTACGCGTACGGGCCGCCATGCTCGACGGCTTTGGCCGCAAGGATCTGCGAACATTGAGTGGGAATTCGGGTGGTGTGCGCTGGCTTCGAGTTTCTCCGGAGACAGTAGGTGCAACGATTGGTGGGAGTCGCCGCGAAAGCGCGGCGGCGCCGAACGTCAGCATCCGGTCGGTCGAGGTATTTGCGGGCGATTCGGCGCGCGGGGCAGCGGGGAAGCCGCTGTATGCGTGGAAGTCGAAGACAGCGCTGACCGGTGGCGATGCGCGGGAGGTGTATTCCTGCGGTGACATTATCATGCCGGTGCGCAACTTCACGGTGCGGGCTGCGGTGAATGTGGACGGCGCCGATGGGGCGGGCATGATTTTCTCGGCGATGGCCGGGCATCGGTGGATGAAGCAAAGAGTGGATTCCACGGATTCACTGGGCAACCTTCGCGGACGTAACTTGCCGAGGCAGCAGGGAGCGGTCGCGGGGCTGGAGATTTATCTTTCGCACGGCCGGCTGGCGGCTAATTTGAACGGGACCGTTGTTACAGCGAAACAGACTCTCCCGGTGCGTCAGTGGGTCCACATTGCGGTGGACTACGACGGTGAGCAACTAAAGCTCCTGGCGAATGGCAAGCAGATTGGCGAGACGACGGATTTCCCAACTGCGGCTGAGGTGATGGGGCCGCAGTGGGAGTGGGCAGCGACGCATCCGGGAGATAAGCAAGTTCCATATGACGGCATCGGGCCCGAAGGCGTCCTAGCCATGCGCGTGATCGGTGCCGGTATTTCGACGGAAGACGGCGAGGTGCAATTCGACGTTCCCGCCGGAGGGCGCGTGGTGGTGCTGGTGGCCGCAATGGATAACCGGGATACTCCGGAGTACTTTGCTTCGGCTATTTCAGATTTGAAACAGGCAAGCGCAGAGAGTGTTGCAGCGAGTTGGTCGCGACACCTGGCCTGGTGGCATAAGTTCTGGTCGAAGTCCTACGTGCAGATACCGAATAAGACCGTGCAGTCCTGGTGGTATGGGTCGCTGTATGTGCTGGCATCCTGCAGCAGGTCCGGCAATGTGGCGCCTGGGTTGTGGGGTAACTGGATTACTTCCACTTACCCTGGATGGCAGGGTGACTACACCCTGGACTATAACTACGAGGCTCCGTTCTGGGCAGCTTACCCGACGAATCATGTGAGTCTGGCGGATCCGTATGATGCCCCGCTGCTGGCGTGGATGAAGCGCGGACGCGGGCTGGCGGAAAAGCTGCATGAGCAGGGAATGCTGTATTACACGCATCTGGCCCCATCGCCGGGGTGGAGCGCGGATAACTTCAGGGCGCTCGACCAGAAGAGCGACGCACTGTTTGCCGCGACGAACTGCATTCAGAGATGGCGCTACACGCACAGCGCCGCATATGCGCGAAAGGTTTGGCCGTTTCTGACCGGCATTGCAGCGTATTGGGATCACGAGTTGAAACTGGTCAACGGGCGGTACGTGGACTACAACGATGCGGCTGACGAGCACCTTTGGGGGCCGGCGCATAATGTGAATCCGGCGACGACGATTGGCTTTTTGAAGATGCTGTATCCGGCGCTGATGGATATGAGCGAGCAGTTGCACCGCGGAGAGGATATGCGCGCGGCCTGGCGGCGTATCGACTCGCATCTGAGCGGGCTTCCGATTGCTCCGGCGGAGAGTGTGGCGGCGATTCGCCAGGCTGTAGGCAGGCCAATTCCGCTGGATCAGATGGTGATTGTGCAGAGCGAGCGCGGCATGCAGTGGGTGAATATCAGCAGGGGAGATCGGTTTTCGGAGAATCCGCCGGTGAAGCCCGTGGGTTCGTCTGCGGGGATGATCTCGCTGCAGGCCGTGTTTCCCGCGTGGAGCATTGGACTGGAGAGCAGCACGGCGCTGCGACAGGCGGGTATAAACACCGTTAAATATGCGCAGTTGTGGTACGACAACAACGATACATCGAGTTACTATCCGGCTGCCGCGGACGCCGGGTACAATCCACAGTCGATTCTCAAACACCTGAACCTGCTGGTGACGCATATCGGCTATCCAAATTTCGCTTATGCGATGC
>CAZWSD010000063.1:0-1159 GCA_964636535.1 uncultured Acidobacterium sp.
CCGAGGTGGAGGTTGAGGAAGCGGAAGGGGATCTGCTCGGCTGCTTCGAGGGCGCGCTTGATCTCGTCCATGGCGTCGATGCGGCGGGATTTTTCCGGGTGGAGCAGGTTGACGGAGGGCGCGCCGCCGCGGCCCATGTCGCGATCGGGGAACAGGGGCGCGTGCATGGAAAAGGGTTCGAGGGGCTGGGAGCGGAACCATGCGGCGAGGTCGCGGACTTCCTGGCGGTTGGTGTAGTCAAAGTGCTGGCGGGCGGCGAAGAGTTCGACGCCCTGTGCGCCGGCTCGGGCGAGGTGTTCGAGCAGGCCGGGGTGGAGGCGCTGGCGGAGCAGAACGTGTGTGGAGATGACCTTCAGCATGTGGCAAACCCGATAGGGACTCCTGACTATATCTTCTCACTGGTGGATGCGCCAGAGCGGCCTGGCGGACCAACGCGTCTGTCGGCGCTATTTCCTTTCGGTCTGGTTGAGGGAGTGGGGGTTGTGGCTTGGGCGGGGATGAATTCGGTTGCGCTTTGTTGGGTTCTGTGTAGAGATTCCTGATCCCGCATCTCAGAATCGGGATGCGGGGCGCCTGGCAAACCGCAGGTCCTTCGACTGCGTATGGACGCTGTTGCGTCCATACGACGCCCAGGCTGACAACATTTCTGCTGGTGCAGATTGTTCGAGCATCGTTTGGGATGACAGTGTTGGTTTTGAGTGAAAAGGTGTGGAAATTTGCTGCAAAACGGCAAAAAGCGCCGAGGGCGGCGCTTTTTGCAGGAAATCTGAGGGGGCAGTGCTGAGGGGCGGTTAGATGCCGACGCCGTACTCTGTTTGGATTTTGTCTCCGGCGTGGGAGTAGAAGTCGGAGGGGGTGCGGTGGTTGAACTTGTAGCGGGTGCGGAGTTCCCGTCCGATGTAGACGCCGAGGGCTGCGACGCCGACGGCGACAGAGGTCCAGCCGAGGTAACGGAAGACTGGGCAGCCATTATTGCAGGTGTGGGTGTTTTCTGAAGCAGTCACGGCGTCCATCTCCCGGGGGTGGTCCCCATTTGTTTCATGATAACGCACATAATTCGGCGTCTGTCTTCTGTTATCGGCAGCGGGCACCAGAACGATACCGGGGGAATGAAGGGTTATTCATAGTTCTCGATGCGCGAGAGCCAGAGGAGCTTTTG
>CAZWSD010000063.1:1169-5287 GCA_964636535.1 uncultured Acidobacterium sp.
CGGAGGTGATCGCGGGTGAAGCCGCAGGAGTCGGCGGCGAGGAGGTATTCTTCGAGGAGGTTGGAGCCGAAGAGGGCTGGGTCGTCGGAGTTAAGGGTGATCATGAGGCCTGAGTCGAAGTATTCGCGGACGGGGTGGTCGGTGATCCGCAGGCAGGAACCGGTGCGGAGGTTGGAGGAGACGCAGATTTCGATGGGGACCTGGCGGGTGCTGAGGATTTCGATGAGATCGGGGTCCTGGATGGCGGAGAGGCCGTGGCCGATGCGTTCGGAGCCGATGTTGAGGGCGCCCCAGATGCTCTTTGGGCCGACGGTTTCTCCGGCGTGGCAGGTAAGGCGGAGCCCATTGGCGGCCGCTTCAGCGTAGAGTTCGCGGAAGGGTTCAGGTCCGGTGCGGCGTTCGTCCCCGCCGATGCCGATGCCGATGATGGAGGGGTTTGCGGCGCGGAGCTCGGCGGCCTTGCGGAAGACCGGTTCGGCGGCTTCGGGTCCGAAGTGGCGGACGGCGTCGAAGATCCAGAAGACGGTGATGCCGAGTTCGCGTTCAGCGCGGAGGCGGGCGCGCTCCATGCCCTCGAAGAGGGGATCGAATTCGATACGGCGCCAATAGTAGACGACGCCGACGGAGACGTAGACTTCGGCGTGGACGACGCCTTGTTGGTGGAGGTCCTGGAGCATGCGCCAGGTGATGAGCTCGTAGTCGTCGGGAGACTGGAGTTGTTCGGAGATGGCCTTGAAGGCGAGGAGAAAGCCGGTGAAGTCGGTGTAGTTGTAGAGGGCGCGGGCGTCATCGAGGGAGAGGGGTATTCGGCCTGGCCGGCGGCTGAGCTCGACGAGAGTTTGGGGCGTGACGGTGCCTTCGAGATGGAGGTGCAGCTCGGCCTTGGGCAGGCCGCGGAGAAAGTCGCGGAGATCGGGGATGGGGTTCGAGTTGATATGCGCCTCCCATTCCATTAGAAACGCTGAGACGGGATTCGGGTAGATTGGCGGGGGGAGCGGGTTTGGAATTTGCGTTTGACGATGCTGCCGTGGGCGAGCGAGGACGGGAATGACCGGGGATTTGGTGGATTTTAGGGCAGCGCTGCTGGGCTGGTACCGGGAGAACGCGCGAGATCTGCCGTGGCGGCGGACACGGGATGCATACGTGGTGTGGGTATCCGAGATCATGTTGCAGCAGACGAGGGTGGCGGCTGTGGTGGAGTATTTTGAGCGGTTTTTGCGGAGCTTCCCGACGATTGAGGCGCTGGCCGCGGCCAGGGAAGAGAGGGTGCTGGCGGAGTGGAGCGGGCTGGGCTATTACCGGCGCGCGCGGATGCTGCATCGTGCTGCGCAGATGGTGGTGGGCGAGCGTGGGGGCAGGATTCCGGAGACGGCGGCGCAACTGCGGGAGCTGCCGGGGATTGGCGAGTATACGGCGGCAGCGGTGGCGAGCATCAGCTTTGGGGAAGCGCGGGCGGTGGTGGATGGCAATGTGGAGCGGGTGCTGGCGCGGCTTTGCGGGCCGCGACTTTTGGAGGCCGGCGGAGGGAATGGGAGGCAGCCGGCGGCGAAGATACTGCGGGAAGCGGCGCAGAAGTTGCTGGACGGGCAGCGTCCGGGTGAGTTTAACCAGGCGATGATGGAGCTGGGAGCGACGGTATGCCTGCCGCGGGGGCCGCTGTGCGGGGAGTGTCCCGTGCGCCAGCATTGCCGGACGCAGGGAGAGCATGAGACGGATCGGGCGAAGCCGATGCAGAGCCGGAGGGTGGCCTACGTGCTGATGCAGAAGGGCGAGGGGGCGAAGGCGGAGGTGCTGCTGCGGCAGCGTGGCGGCGATGAGCGGCAGATGCCGGGGATGTGGGAGCTGCCGGGCGCTATGGAGGGTTTGGGAGAGGAGCAGGTGGTGATGAGAGTGCGGCACTCGATCACGGACACGAATTACTACGTGACCGTATACGGGCTGGGCGCGGACGAAAGGCGGGGTTTGCAGGGGAAGGTCCGGGATTTGCGCTGGGTGAAGGCCGGCGAGCTGAATCGGCTGGCGCTGACCGGGCTGGCGCGAAAGGTGCTGCAGCGGGCGAAGGTTTTGAGCGAATTTTCGCGAGCCGAGTTGGGGTGAGAGTGAATCGAAGAAATTGAGAAGCGACGGCGAATTTGCGGTAAGGTTTGGGAAGTAGACCGCAGGGTCGTGGTCGGTTGAGGCCTCGCAGGAGGGATTGGCGTGGTTTGGGATGTTTCATTCACGTGCGATGTGTGCGGTAAGCGGAAGGGCGAGGGGAACCAATGGTGGATGGTGCTGCTGGGCGAGGTTCCCTGCTTTGAGGATGGCCCGGGGATGCGGTTTACGCTGATGCCGTGGAACCCGGTGGAGAGCCAGAACCCGGAGATGTATCACCTGTGCGGGCAGGGTTGCGCGCTGCAGGCGATGGAGCGCTTCATGACGTACGGGAAGATCGAGAGCGATCCGAAAGAGCCGGCGGGAGTGCGGGCGCAGTCGACCGGATCGATGCTGTAGGGGGCGGCGTGCGCAACGGGTGCTAATCGAAGAGCAGGGGCTCCTGGGGGCGAGTGCGCGGTGCGGAGCGCTGGCGGGCGGGGAGGGAGTGCGTGTCAGCAGGGGAAGGCTGCGTGGAGAGCAGCTTGTGGAGGTCGCGGAGTTCGAGGCGGAGGCGCTGGAGCCGGACTTCGACCTGTGCGGGCTTGGCGATGGTTTTTCCGCTGCTGATGGGGATGAGCTCGGGTTGGGTTTTGCGGCGGTTTTCCTTGCTTTCCTGGGCGAGCAGCTGGCGTGCTCCGGCGAGGGTGTAGCCTTCACGATGGACAAGCTGCTTGATGCGGAGTGCGAGTTCGACATCGCGGCGGCGATAGAGACGCTGGCCGGTGCCGCCCTTGGTGGGGCGAAGCTGGGGGAATTCCTTTTCCCAGAAGCGCAGGACGTAGGCTTCGACACCGCAGAGGCGAGCGGCCTCGCCGATGCGGAAGTAGAGTTTGTCTGGAATGACGGTGACGGCCGCGAGCCGCTGTTCAGAAGCCTGTTTCGCCATGTGACTCCGCGGGCAGGGCGGAGCGTCCCATCCTGCCAGCGCCTACAGCGAGTATAGGTCAGAGAGAGTAACGCTTGTCACTCTATTTGTTTGGATGGATGGGCTGGCGCGGCAGGCTTCCATGGGGCGCAGCGCGTAAATATTGCACGGGCCATGTGGTGTTTTGGCCGAGGGCCTGCGCGGCGTGGAGGGGCCAGTAGGGATCGCGGAGGAATTCGCGTGCGAGGAGAACAAGATCGGCCTGACCGGTGCGAAGGATGGTGTCGGCCTGGGCGGGATCGGTGATCATGCCGACGGCGCCGGTGGCGAGTCCGGACTCGCGGCGGATGCGCTCAGCGAAGGGGGTTTGATAGCCGGGGCCGATGGGGATTTGGGCGGTGGCTACGTTGCCGCCGCTGGAGACGTCAAGGAGCTGGACGCCGTGGGCCTTGAGGAGGCGGGCGAGCTCGACGGATTGATCGACATCCCAGCCGCCGGGCGTCCAATCTGTAGCAGAGATGCGCACAAATAGTGGGAGATGGGCGGGCCAGACGGAGCGGACCTGGTCGACCACCTCAAGGAGCAGGCGGGTGCGGTTTTCGAAGCTACCACCGTACTGGTCCGTCCGTTGATTGCTGATGGGGGAGAGGAACTCGTGCAATAAGTAACCGTGAGCGGAGTGAATTTCGGCTACGTCGAAGCCGGCGGCGAGGGCGCGGGCAGCGGCGGCGCGGAAGGCGTCTTTGATGTGCGCGATGCCGGCGTGGTCGAGGGCGTGGGGCTGGGCGAATCCGTCTGCAAAGGGGATGGCGGAGGGCGCGAGGACGTTGGACCAGCCGCCTTCCCCGGGCGGGACGACGCGGTGCGGCTCGGCGGGGGGGCTCATGCTGGCCTTTCGCCCGGCATGGGCGAGCTGGACGCCGGCGCGGGCACCGTGGGCGTGGAGGAAGTCGACGAGGCGGGCGAGCGGGGCGATGTGGTCGTCTTTCCAGAGGCCGAGATCGCGCGGGGAGATGCGGCCTTCGGGGGTGACGGCGGTGGCCTCGGTGAGGATGAGGCCGGCGCCGCCGATGGCGCGGCTTCCGAGGTGAACGAGGTGCCAGTCGGTGGCGAAGCC
>CAZWSD010000063.1:5297-12069 GCA_964636535.1 uncultured Acidobacterium sp.
AGGAGTACTCGCACATGGGCGAGACGGCGATGCGGTTGGGGAAGGTGATGCCGGCGAGGGTGAGGGGCGAGAAGAGATGCGCGGGAGCTTCCATGGTGAATTCGATGTGCGGGCCGGGCCCGGGGTCGCAGGGGTGGAAAGAGAAAAAGGCTCCGGGCGCGCCGGAGCCTTTGAGGATGGGGGTTGCGGTCAGGCGGTGGCGGATTCGGAGGCGGAAGATGCGCCGGAGGTGGTGGAGGTGGCTGGTTTCTCGTTGGTGGACTTACGGATGTCAATGCCGCCCTTGAAGTAAGCTCCGTCTTCGATGGAGATGCGCTGTGCGGAGACGTCGCCGATGAGGGAGCCTTCGCTGCGGATATCGACGCGGTCGCTGGCGGTGGCGTTGCCGCGGACCTTACCGAGGATGACGATTTCGCGGGCGGAGATGTTGGCGGAGACATTGCCGTTGCGGCCCACGGTGACGCGGTTGCCGGGGAGGGTGATGGAGCCCTCGACCTTGCCGTCGATGAAGAGGGATTCCGACCCTGCGACTTCACCCTTGATGACGAGGCTCTTTCCGATGGTGGCCTGGTCGCCGGAGCTCGTGACCGACTGCGCGGGGGTGGCGGCGCGGGGTGGTTCATAGGCCGGCGAGGCTGGCGGCGTGGGGCGCAGGGGCTCGCGGCCTGGGGTGCTGGGAGTTGGAGATTGATTGCCGGTCTGATTCGGTTTCCACATCGTAGGGTGATCCTTTCGTTATCCTTATGACTCTACCGGCGCAACAACCGGAACAAGCGGGGGAGTGGGTTGGCCCAAAACGACGGCGGGAGCGAAGAGACATGCTGCTGCCGAACCGCCGGAGGGCGACTGCGGTCTTTGAAAGCATCTTAATAGCCAAACGCGCACACGGCAAAAGTGGAAAATGGCGAAAGGGCGAGGGGAATCCACCGCGTCAGGGGTGGAAGCGAGCCAGGAACGAGGAACTGATGACAGATCGGGAGTTGTTGAGGCAGATAGAGCGTGAGCCGGGGCAGCGTGCCGGATACAAGCACCTGGTGCGGATGTTGGGGTTGGGTGGCGGACGCGAGCGGCGCTTGCTGCTGGAGCAACTGGCCAAGCTGACGGCGGCGGGGCGGCTGGTGAAGGTGGACCGGGAGCAATGGGCGCTGGCCGGCGCGGTGAAGCCGGGTGAGAACCTGGTGGCCGGGCGGCTGGATATGCATCGGGACGGGTATGGGTTTGTGCGGCCGAATGACGCGGCTGTGGCTGGGGGCGGGGATATTTTTGTACCGCCTAACGAGATGGGGACGGCGATGCAGGGCGACCAGGTGCTGGTGGAGGTTTTCCAGACGCGGCCCGGGGATGACCGGCAGGCGGGGCGGATAGTGAGGGTGATGACGCGGAGTAATCCCACGGTGGTGGGGACATTTCACTACGGCAGCATGGACGGTGAGGGCCGCGAGCGCAGACACGGACGCAGGGGCAAGTATGGGATGGTACGGGAGCCGCGGATTGACGGGCATTACGTGAAGCCGTTTGACGAACGAATGAGCGGGGTGGTGGCGATTGCGATGGATGAGCCGTTACCAAAGAGTGCCGAGGCGAGCGTGCATCGGGTGCTGGGCGAGGAAGCGCGTCGCGCGAGTGTGTACGAAGACCTGGAAGGGCTGGTGGTGGATGTAGAAATTACCGAGTGGCCGACGGCGACGCGACCGGCGCGGGGTCGGGTACTGGAGGTGCTTGGCGAGGAAGATGCGTTTGGCGTGGACGTGGAGATGATGATCCGGAAGCATCATTTACCGCGGATTTTTCCAGAGAGCGTGCTGGTCGAGGCGAGGAAAGTGGCGCATCTGGACAAGGGGGTGGTGGCGGAGCGGAGGGATTTTCGCGGGCTGAAGATAGTGACGATTGACGGCGAAACGGCGCGGGATTTTGACGATGCGGTGCTGGCGCGGGAGCAGGCGGACGGGAGCTGGGAGCTGCAGGTTCACATTGCGGATGTGGCGCAGTATGTGCGTGCGGGCGGGGCGCTGGAGCTGGAGGCTCGGCTGCGTGGGACTTCGGTCTATTTTCCGGACCGGGCGGTGCCGATGCTGCCGCAGGAGCTTTCGACGGATATTTGCAGCTTGAAGCCGGACGAGGACCGGTTGGTGCTGAGCTGCCTGATGCGAATTGACGCGCATGGGGTGGTGCGGGGGTACGAGGTGACGGAGGGTGTGATCCGGTCGGCGCGGCGAATGACGTATACGCAGGTGCAGGGGATCATCGACGGGGATGCGGCGGTGCGGTCGGAGTGCGCGGATGTGGCGGGTGAGATCGATGGGATGCTGCGGCTGGCGCAGATTTTGAACAAGAAGCGCGAGCGTCGGGGCTCGATTGATTTTGATTTGCCGGAGCCGGTGATTGAGTTTGACGAAGCGGGTGTGATGCAGGGTGTGACGCGGGCGGAACGTGGATGGTCGCACCGGCTGATCGAGGAGTTCATGTTGGCGGCGAATGAGTGCGTGGCGAGCTGGCTGGAGCACCTGGAGGCGCCGTCGCTCTACCGGATCCACGAGAAGCCGGAGGCGCGGAAGGTGGTGGAGTTTGAGGAAGTGGCGGCCTCGTTTGGGTATTCGCTGGGCGTGGGGAATTTGCCGGTGAAGCAGTTCCGGACGCGCGGCGAGCGACGCGACGAGCGCGGGCGTGGCAAGCCGGCGCGGGTGCATGAGGTGGCCGAAGAGATTGCGGTGAGCCCGCGGATGTACCAGAAGCTGGCGGAGAAGATTGCGGGCAAGCCGGAGGAGCGGATTGTGGCGTACCTGATGCTGCGTTCGCTGAAGCAGGCGCGCTACAGCGAGAAGAATGAGGGGCACTTTGCCCTGGCGGCTCCGACGTATACGCACTTTACGTCGCCGATCCGGCGGTATCCGGACTTGATTGTGCATCGGGTGGCGAAGGCGCTGCTGGCCGCTGGCGTGGATGGGCGCGGAGTGGTGGCGGCTGGTGATCCGCATGGAGCGGGTTCGCGGCATGGAAAGCTGCCGGGAGCGCGCGAGAAGGGGATGGCGCGGGAGTCTGCTCCGCTGGATGAGGTGGAGCTGCAGGCGATTGCGCAGGAGACGAGCGAGACGGAGCGGCGCGCGGCGGAGGCCGAGCGCGAACTGATGGAGTGGAAGAAGCTCAAGTTCATGCGGGATCGGGTGGGCGAGGATTTCGACGCGCTGATTTTGAGCGCGACGAAGTATGGGTTGTTTGTGGAGCTGAAGGATTTGTTTGTGGAAGGGCTGGTTCCGCTGCAGACGCTGGGCGCGCTGGACGGGGATTACTACACGTATCGGGAGAATACGCGGGAGATTATTGGCGAGCACTGGGGGCGGAGATTCAGAATAGGGCAGCCGGTGCGGGTGTTGCTGGACCGCGTGGATGCGGTGGAGAAGCGGCTGCAGTTTTCGATCTTGGTGGAGGAGGATGAGGCTGCGAAAGGGCTGGCGCAGCGCAAGGCGAACAAGAAAGATGGCGGGAAGAAGAAACGGAGGCGGGAGATGAAAGAAGAGAAGGCGAAGCCGGTGAGCAAGGCAGTGGCGCGGCCTGCGAAGGCAGCGAATCCGAAGAAGAGCGGGCGGCGGTCGAAGAAGTTCAGCCAGGATGCGGTGCCGGAGTTTGCGAAGCGGGTGGCGCAGCCGCCTCCTCGGGGGCATAAGAAGGGGAAGAAGAAAAAGTGACAGGTGCCGGCCGCACGGGCGCATGCGCGGGTTGCGCGCCATTCCGGTCTGGGCGGATTTCTGTTCTCACCCAAGCGGAGCCTGGGTGGGGCGCCCGCATTATGCCGAGAGAGAAAGGAGCTGCAGATTCTTCGCCTCGCTCAGGATGACACCCCACCCTTTTTGGGGGGGAGATATGTTTGCGATTAGCGTTGGAAGACGATGCGGCCTTCGCTGATGGTGGTTTGGACGCGGCCGAGCATGGGAGATCCGTCGAAGGGAGTGTTTTTGGATTTGGAGCGCGAGTCTTTGGCGCGGAAGGTCCATTTTTCATTGGGGTCGAAGAGGACAACGTCCGCGTAAGAACCGACGGCCAAGGTTCCGCGACCCGTGAGGGAAAGCACCTGCGCGGGGCGATGGGTGAGCATGGCGAGAAGGCGCGCGAGCGGCATGCCGTGCTGCTTGTGCAGGACGGAGATGGTGAGGCCGAGCGCGGTTTCCAGTCCGGTGATGCCGTTGGGTGCGCGTTCGAACTCCTGCTCTTTTTCGTGGCAGGCGTGGGGAGCGTGGTCGGTGGCGATGCAGTCGACGCGGCCTTCGAGAATGCCCTGAATCATGGCGGCGCGGTCGGATTCGGCGCGGAGGGGCGGATTCATCTTGGCGTTGGTGTCGTAGTCGCCGATGCGCTCCTCATTGAGGACGAAGTGATGGGGCGCGACCTCGCAGGTGACGTGGAGGCCTTCGTTGCGGGCGGCGGTGACGGCGTCGAGCGCTTTCTTCGTAGAAAGATGGGCGACGTGGAGGTGCGCGCCTTTGACCTTGCGGACGAGGGCGATGTCGCGCTCGGCGAGTGAGGATTCGGATTCGACGGACATTCCACGGAGGCCGAGGCGGAAGGCGACGGGGCCGGCGTTCATGGAGCATCCGGCGGTGAGGCGCGTGTCCTCAGTGTGCTGGATGACGGGGAGTTTGTGGCGTGCGGCGGCCTTGAGGCACTCGAACATGATTTCGTCGCCGAGGATGGGCTTGCCATCGTCGGAGACGCCGACGGCGCCGGATTTTTTGAGAGCGGGGTAGTTGGTGAGCTTTTCCCCCATGGAGCCGATGGTGGCCGCAGCGATGGGGAAGACGCGGATGGCGGCGTTGCGCTCGGGGGCGAGCATCCACTGGGTGATTTCCGGCGAGTCGTTGACGGGGATGGTGTTGGGCATGCAGCAGACGGAGGTGAATCCGCCCGCTGCTGCCGCAGCGGTGCCGGAGGCGATGGTTTCCTTGTATCCCTGGCCGGGTTCGCGGAGGTGGACGTGAATGTCGACGAGGCCGGGTGCGACGACGAGGCCGGAGGCGTCGAGGATTTCTGCGTCCTTGCGCTTGATTTTGCCGGGTTTGGCGACGGCGGCGACTTTGCCGTATTCGAGGAGGATGTCGTGTGGGGCGTCGATGCCGGTGGCGGGGTCGATGAGGTGACCGCCGCGAATGAGGATGGGTTTCATGCGCGTTTTCCTGAGATCGGCTGAGTGGAGAGCGCCTGGAAGAGCAGGGCGCGGCGAATGGCGAGGCCGTTGGTGACCTGCTCGGCGATGGCGGATTGCGGTCCGTCGGCGACTTCGCTGGTGATTTCCATGCCGCGAATGATGGGGCCGGGGTGCATGATGAGCGCCTTGGGCGCATAGGCGGCGATGCGCTCGGCGTTGGCCTGGTAGCGGCGGCGGTATTCGTCGAGGTCGAGGCTGAGGCCGGCGAGGCGTTCGGCCTGGATGCGAAGCATGATGACGATTTGTGACTGTTGGAGTGACGAATCGAAGTCGCGCTCGACGGAGACGCCGGGGCCGATGGTGGAGGCGATGTCAGGGAGCAGGGGAGTGGGTCCGCAGAAGATGACGCGCGCGCCGAGGGTGGGCAGCAGGAGGGCGTTGGAGCGTGCGACGCGGGAGTGGAAGATGTCCCCGCAGATGGTGACAGTGATGCCGTGGAGAGATTTGGCAGTGAATTTTGCGGACTTGATGCCGAGGTGGCGGAGGATGGTGCGGAGGTCGAGGAGGGCCTGGGAGGGGTGCTCGTGCATGCCGTCTCCGGCGTTGAGCACGGGGAGGCCGGTGGATTTGGCGAGCAGGTAAGGCGCGCCGGAGTAAGGGCTGCGGAGGATGATGCACTCGGCGCCGAGGGAGCGGAGGGTGATGCCGGTGTCCTTGAGGGATTCGCCTTTTTCAATGCTGGAGGAGAGCGAGCTGACGAGGGTGGTGTCGGCGCTCATGGATTTTGCGGCGAGCTCGAAGGAGGTGCGAGTGCGCGTGCTGGACTCGTAGAAGAGCAGGGCGACGCGGCGCTTGAGGAGGCGTTTGGCGCGCTTGAAGGTGTCTTCAGCTTCGAGGGTGTCGGCGAGTTGAAGGATGGAGCGGGTGCGTTCCGGGGTGAGGTCTCGGACGGAGACGATGGAGCCGGGATGGATGACGGTTTTGGAGGTGGACGCGGTTGTGCTTCGTGCTGGGGATCTTCTTGATTGCGTCATTTTTCTCTAGTCGACTCGTTCGACGAGGAGGACCTGCTCGTCGTGGTCGATTTCCTGGAGCTTGACTTCGATGATTTCGTTGTCTGTGGTCTGAACGTGGCGGCCGACGAAGGTGGCCTCGATGGGGAGCTCGCGGTGGCCGCGGTCAATGAGGACGAGGAGCTGAACCTGTTTGGGTCGGCCGTGATCGAAGAGCGCGTCGAGTGCGGCGCGGATGGTGCGGCCGGTGTAGAGGACGTCGTCGACGAGGATGATTTTGCGACCGGTGACGTCGAAGCCGATGGAGCCCGGTGTGACGACGGGTCGGGTGTCGTAGGTGGAGAGATCGTCGCGGTAGAAGCTGATGTCGAGGACGCCGGAGTCGACGGGTCGTTTTTCGATGTTGGCGATGAGTGAGGCGAGCCTGTTTGCGAGCGGAACGCCGCGGCGCTTGATGCCGACGAGGCCGATGCCGTCGGCGCCATTATTTTTCTCGATGATTTCGTGGGCCAGGCGAACCAGCGTCCGTTGGATTTCGGAGGCTGACATCAGGCGGCCCTTTACGCGGAGGTTTGGATGGTTGTCTGCCATAAAGGGTTCAAGCTGGATGATACGAGGCGGC
>CAZWSD010000064.1:0-12052 GCA_964636535.1 uncultured Acidobacterium sp.
TCGGCTTCGTCGTGGACCTGGTACCACTCCATGCCGAAGACCTCAGAGAGCATGCGCTCGATGAGGTGGTGGCGGAGGGCGGTTTTGTATGCGGTATTTTTGCCCTTGGGGGTGAGGCGGATGATGCCGTCCGTCTTGACTTCGACATAGCCGTCGCGTTTGAGGCGTTTGATGGCCATGGTAACGGCGGGCGGCGAAACGGAGAGCCAGTGGGCGAGGGTGACGGGCTGAACGGCCTGGCCTTCGGATTCGGCTTCGAGGATGGCCTTGAGGTAGTCCTCTTTGGAGACGGTGATGGTCGTTTTCATCTGGATTTCATGGTAAGCCTGCCACTTTGGAGTAGCCAGGGAATCCCTTGTTCAAGGGATGTTGATGCCGTGTGGCGGTCTGCGGAGCCGGCGCATAGAATGTGGGGCATCAACCGGAGATGGAGTGAGCCGTGAATTCCAGCGAAACGCAGCAAGGGATGGAACTGATGCCGGGGGCAGGCTCGGTACGCAGGCGATGGATGGTGGGTTGGAGCAGCCTGGTGTTCGCGATTCTGCAGAGCGCGTGCACGGCGTTTATGGCGATGAGCGGGTTGCGATTGCTGATTGGGATCAGCTCGACGGCGATAGCGACCGGGCTGCTGCCGCTGGTGAAGCTGCACGCGGATGTGCTGCGGATACCGATGGTGCTGCTGGCGGTGGCGGGCTCGGTGGCGAATCTTTACGTGATCTGGGAGATGCGCCGGCTGCGGGCGCGCCCCGCTTCCAAGTGGCGGATTACGCCGATGAGCGAGAAGCAGCGGCGCAGCGAGCGGCTGCAGATAGTGCTGGCGGTGGTGACGCTGATGCTGGTGGCGCTGGAAGAGTCGTTCCACATATACCTGCACCATGTGATGTAGCCATCAGGTGGAGTGAGGTGGTTCGGGTGCGCGGATTTCCTCGTCCAGGCGATCGTGGAGTCGTTGGGAGAAGCCGGCGGGCAGCTCGAAGAGGCGGTCGTCTGCGGTGAGGATGAGGATGTTGCGGGTTGAGTCAAGGACGGCCGAGCAGATGTTGCAGTGCTCGATGTGCTTCTGGACCAGCTCGCGGGTTTCCGGTGGCAGGGAATCGTCGATGTAGCCGGAGATGGCGTCCCAGACGTGTTTGCAATCGATTACCACGGCAGCCGCCTCCTTTTAGGATTGATATGTTTGAGCTGAGGTGCAAGCTGTTTTTGCAGCAGGATGCGCGCGCGGTGCAGGCGGACTTTTGCGGCGGATACGGAGATGTTGAGCGTGGCGGCGCACTCGTTGACGCTGAGCTCATCGAGATCGCGGAGGAGGAAGATTTCGCGGTAGAGGGCGGGCAGGTTGTCGATGGCGGCGCGGAGGATGGCGCGGACTTCGGCGCGCTCGATGGCTTCCGAGGGTATTTCGCGCCAGTCGCGGAGGAGGGCCGGGCTGATGCCCGGCTGTGGGTCGTCGTCGGTGTTGATGGAGTCGGTGGGCAAGAGGTTTCTGCGGCGGAGGATGGAACGAGCCTCGTTGAGCGCGATGCTGGCGAGCCAGGTGCCGAAGCGGGATTCGGAGCGGAAGCTGGAGAGATGACGGAAGGCCTTGAGGAAGGCCTCCTGGGCGGCCTCTTCAGCGTCGGCTTCGTTTTTGAGCATGGCGAGGGCCATGGCGAAGATGGTGCGCTCGTAGGGTCGGATGAGGTCGTGAAACTGGTCATGCCGGCCGGCCAGGATGGCGGCGATGCGTTGTGATTCGTCCGGGATGGGTGTGGGAGCGGTCACGAGTTGGAGAAATTACTTGAGGCCAAGTAAGCGATGAGAGCGTCAAGGGAAAAGATGCCCGCGCCGAAGATGAGGACCAGCAGGGAAGCGAACAGGAAGGTGTAGGGATCGGCGTTGTAGAACTGGCCGGGATTGGAGATGAGGGAGAAGAGGGCGTCGCGGGAGGCGGACCAGTAGGCGACGAGCATATCGAAGGCAAGGAGCAGGCCGATGACGCGGGAGCCGAGGATGAGCAGCAATCCGCCGAAGAATTCCATGCCGGCGACGAGCGGGGCGTTGAAGGCGGGCAAGGGGATGCCGAGGGAGCGGAAGAAGCCGGTGACGCGGTGGAGGTGCTGGAGCTTGCCCCATCCGGTCTGCATGAACTGCCATCCCCAGTAGAGGCGGACGAGGAGCAGGAGCGGGCTTTGGAGCCACGAGGCGGCGTGGCTGAAGTGGCCGTAAAGGACGGCGAGTTTTTTGACCACGGTGGAGTTCCTTTGTCGCAGGGGGCGTCGGCCGGAACAGCAAACGTTGACTGCGCGAAATCATGTCGCTGGTTAGAGTAGGTCTTCGGCGGGTTGGTTACAGAACCATTCCATGGAGGCGAAGCAGGCGAAGGCGGATTGCAGGTGAGCGGGGCGATCCTGCTCCGGGATGGCGCTGGCGGCGAAGGCTGCGTCGATGGCCTGGCTGAGCGTGCCGCCGCTGCGAATGGCCTGGAGCAAGCGGAAGTCTTCGAGGTCGAGGCGGCGATAGTAGACCGAGTCGTGGTAGCGATGGACGGCTATGAAGACGCGCTCGCGGGGCAGATTGCGCATGCGGCGCGTGCGACGGGCGGAGAAGCCGGTGGAGGCGTTATTGCTGGAGGAGTCGGTGTCAGCTTCGTGGTTGCGGAGGGAGATAAGGGCGTCGTCGATGGCGGCGTGGGCCTGGACGAGGCGCAGGTGCGGCTGGAGGGTGAGGATGGTGTCTTCACCGACTGCGGCCATCTGTTCCCTCGTGAGGGGTGGCCAGGCGGGATTGTCGAAAGACTCGATATGGGCCCATTCGAGCTGTGCCATTTCGAGGGCCAGCGGGGCGTAAGGCGCGGAGTGATCGGGATGGGCGCCGAGCCATTGGGTGAGGCGCGAGCCGAGGTTGCGCAGGGTGAAGGAAGTGGAGGGACAGTCGTTGAGGTAGTCGCGCATGATGCGGTCGAAGCGGCGCGTGCCTACCACGGTCTGCAGACCGGGGAAGTCCTCCTGGAAGCTGGCGTAGAGGCGGAACCAGTACTGGCGGTTGTAGATTTCGAGGCGCTCGAAAGAGGTGAGGCGGTCATTGGGGCGGATGAGGGCGTCGGCTTCGTGTTCGGGCGATGAACGGCTGGCGCGGCGGCGGCGCATGCTCTGGTGGCGGGTGAGGGGCTGCATGATGCAGGCGGCCATGCGGTGCTGGATTTCGTTGAGCTGGGTGTGTCGGTCGGGCAGATTCTGTTGACGGTTCACCGGGCTACCGCCTGTTCTTCCTCGACGGAGGCGCGTTTTTGAGCGGCCTTCTGGAGATATTTGGTGGCTTTGAGGGCTTCGCGGTGGACTTGGTCGAAGGTGGGGATCTTGTCGTCCCCCTCAAGGAGGGTGGCGGTGGGTCCGCAGCGCTGAATGGCGCGGTCGTATAGCTTCCAGACGGGGTCGAGGACGGGGTGGTCGTGGGTGTCGAGGATGTACTTTTCGAATCTGGAGTGGCCGGCGATGTGGATCTGGGCGACGCGGGCGGCGGGGACGGCGTCGACATAGGCGCGGGGATCGAAGCTGTGATTCTGCGAGGAGACGTAAATGTTGTTGACGTCGAGCAGGATGCCGCAGTCGGCTTCTTCGACGACCTCGTTCAGGAACTCCCACTCGGTCATTTCAGAGACGTGGAACTCGGCGTAGCTCGAGACGTTTTCGACGACGATGGGAATTTCGAGGAAGTCCCGGACCTGGCGGATGCGCTGGGCGGTGTGGTGGACGGCCTCCCAGGTGTAGGGCATGGGGAGCAGGTCGTGGGTATAGCGGCCATCGACGGAGCCCCAGCAGAGATGGTCAGAGAGCCAGGGAGTGCCGGTGCGACGGACGAGATTCTTGAGACGCCTGAGGTGTTCGCGGTTGAGCGGGTCGGTGGAGCCGAAGTACATGGAGACGCCGTGCTGGACGACGTGGTACTGATTGAGGATCTGGTCGAGGACGGCGAGCGGGCGGCCGCCGTCGACCATGAAGTTTTCCGAGATGATTTCAAACCAGTCGACGACGGGTTTTTCGTCAAGGATATGACGGTAGTGGGGTACACGCAGGCCGATGCCTACGCCGTAGTCTGTGTGTCCGTTGAATCGATTGGCTGGCATGGCGCGAACTCAGAGGGGAGACTGTAGAGGGTGGTGCGAGTCTCCCGCAGGCGGGAGACTCGCAGGTGGATTACATGGGGTGTTCGGTGTTGCAACCGCCCTTGCCCTTGCAACTGTTTTTGCCTTTGCAGCCGTTGTCGCCGGACTTGCAGCCGCCCTGGCCCTTGCAGTTGTTCTGGCCTTTGCAGGCGTGCTTTTCGATTTTGCTTTGGGTGGTTTTGGCGAATGCGCCGAGCATGGCGTTGCCAGCGGGGTTGACGGCGACGGTGGACGAGACGGGCGAGGCATGGAGCGCCATGGGGGCGGCACCCAGCAGACCGGCTACGGCAGCGCTCAGCATCAGAGCTTTCATTTGGTTCTTCACGAGTATTCCTCCGGTGATGCAGAACCGCCGTGCTTGGCGGTCTGTGCTGGGTTAGAGTTTTGGAGACAAATTTGGTTACAGCACATTTTCGGACTAGTGCGATGGTGTTTAGGGCGTTTCCTCAGAGTGGGTGTATTACGCTGTGACGGCTTTCTGGTCGAATCGAGCGAGTCCAGGATCGCTATCCCCGTTTTGAGAGTTTTGAGGGCCGCTGCTCCCTCTTGGTCCCACCCCAACGCGCCGATGACGGGCGGGTCGGGGATCCCGGAGCCGCATCGACTGTAGAGTTGTCCCCTCGGGGCAGAGCTGTCCTGGAATCGCTCTGCTGATTGGGCCAGCAGGGGAGTGAGGTGATGATAGCCGTTTTGGGGCGCTCCCTGGGAAGGAAAATCGCTACGGGACTGGCAGGTGCGTGACGGCGGGAAGAAGAGACAAAAGGGGCGCGGAACTGGTTGGTTCCGCGCCCTTGAATGGAGGATTGGTATTTGAGTTAGAAGACGATGCGGCCGCCGATTTGGACCTGGCGGGAGGTATTGGCCGCTTTGGTGATTTCTCCGAAGGTGCTATCCGAGGGATTGACGTCCGGTGCACTGAACATCGGGTGGTTAAGGGTGTTGAAGGTTTCAAAGCGGAGTTGGAAGTATGCGCCGCCGTGAATCGGGAAGTTCTTCAAGACGGAGGAGTCGAGGTTGTTGATGCCATTGGCGCGGATGCTCGAAATGGTCAATGGGAAGGTGCGGACGTGATATTCGAATTGATTGCTGCTGCCGAGGACGAAGGCGCTGTTGTTGAAGGAAGATACGTCCTTGGCCGTTTCCCGCGAGTGGAAGTTGATCGGCTGACCGGTGGTTACCATGTCGTAGTTCCAGTAAACCGGAGGGCCAGTCTGCCAGGTGTAAATGCCGTTGATGACCCAGCCGCCGAGGAGTTCGTCAGCCCATCGATTGGTCAGATTGATGGACTTGCCGCGTCCGATGGGAAGATCGTAAGTGGCGCCGACAACGAAGTGGTTGGTGAAGTCAAAGGGTGAGGTGTGCTTGTTGGGGTGGGGATCTGTGTCGTTCAGGTAGACGTCCCTGGTTTCGAGCTTGGACCAGCCGTAGTTTGCGACCAGCCAGAGGCCACGCGACATGCGGTGCTCGATGCGGGCATAGAGGGCATTGAAGTAGGACTCGCCATTGGTGGCGTTGTCTTCGATCACGCCATTGCTGGTGCTGCCTTCGCCGTTGGGGAACTGGGGGTAGGGCGAGAGCAACTGCGCGACGGAGACGGTTTTTTCCTTGCCGATGGTGCTCTCCTGCATGGGAGAGAGCTTGTAAAAGGGGTTGGTGTAGGTCGTCGTAAGGTTGGTGATGGTGGTCTGGTCACGGGTTGTAAGCGTGCTCAGATACTGACGCGGAATGACGTTGAGCTGGGTGTTGGAAATGGGCATGTGCTCCATATGGTTGCCGACATAGTCGACCTCCATCATGGTGTTAGGCGTAAGGCTCTGCTGGATGCCGAAGTTCCAACGGAGTGAGTATGGATTCTTCGGGTGGGAATCGAGGAAGCTGATGTTCTGCCCGAGGAAGGTGGCGAGACCGAGCGAGGAGCCGGTTGGTTTGCTGATGCCGTCGGGGAAGGGATCAGAGAGCGTTCCGGTGGCCCCCGGGGTCAGGTAGCTGTCATTGGTTGCGGTGTAGTCTGTTTTGGCGCTGAACCCTTCGCTATTCAGAATGGGGTTAGAGGACCAGGTGCCGTTTGCATCGAGATTGGCGATGGTGAACTGGCTGACAAACATGCCGAAGCCGCCGCGCACCACGGTTTTGTGGTTGAGGAAGCTTGGGGACCAGGCGAAGCCGAAACGAGGGCTCACCCAGTTGGAGTCGCCGTGATAGTAGGCTCCATCGTGGGATGAGGGGAAGGTAAGACCGCCATTGACTTTGAACTGGCCAGCGGGGATCTGTGGGATGGGATCGGCGGCGTAGTTGGCCTCTGCCTGGGCGGCGACCGGGCTTTGTGCGGTGCTGTCGAAGCCGTTTACCACTGCGCCGTGCTTGTCATAGTAGGGCGTATTGAAGTCATAGCGTACGCCCAGGTTGAGGGTGAGATCGTTGTTGACTCGCCAGTTGTCCTGGACGAAGCCGGCAAAGTAGTAGTTGTAGAAGGAGTTGACGGCGTTATTGTCAAATTCGCCGCCGGTGGGCAGGCCCATGAGGAAGGAGGCAAAGTCGCCAGCCCAATCGGGAGCCGCGGAGCTGGAGCTTGCCTGTACCCAGTTGGTCTTGAACTGGAAGAGGCCGGATGCGTACTTGTAGGCCGCCGCGCCGAGGCGGTACTGACGGGCGTCAATGCCAAAGGTAAGGCTGTGGTTGCCGATGGTCTTCATCAACTCGGCAAAGATCTGGTAGGAGTTGGAAGGATATTTGGAGTACGCGTCTCCGCCGAGACATTGGAAGCTGGTCTGGCTGCCGCAACTGCCGAACTCAATGTAGGGCAGCTGGAGGTGCTCGGAGTTGGAGGCCATGTAGGAAGGGAAGCCCAAAGTGGTGGGGCTGATGCCGTCGCCGGGTTCGCCTTCCTGCTGCAGGAAGTAGGTCCAGTTGAAGCGGACGTCGAGGACGGTGCTGGCGTTGAAGGTATGGACAGCGTCGAGCGTGGAGCCCCAGTTGGACCGGTCGAGGGATTCTCCGGTGGCCGCGTTGTTGAAATAGTTGTTCTTGGACTGCGAGCGGATATTGTGGCGGAAGTCAAAGAAGACGTGGGTTGCAGAACCGACGTTGAAGTCGAGCCGGCCGAGGAAGTTGTTGTAGTCGTCGATGCTGGGGACGCTGCTGATGAAGTTATCCTGCCCGGTTTGAGTGCCGGTGGTGTTTGGCGACGGATAGTACTTGAGGTAATTGGTGGCGATGGGATTGATGGCCAGGCCCGCATTGGACAGGATGTTGTCCGGAATGGGCTGACGGACGATGTGACCGCTGCTGTTTTTGACAGCGGAATAAGGATTGTAGAGTTGATAGGGATTGGGGGTGCCGTTGGCGCAGGTTGCGCTGTCGCCGTTGAGGTAGCCGTTGGGGCAGCCGAGGGGCAGCAGCGCTGAGAAGTCGCCCTGGCGCTCGGACGAGGTTGGTACGGTAGCCTGATCGGTCGCCGGCTGGGAGTCCTTCAAACCTTCCCAGGCGAACATGAAAAACAGCTTGTTGCGTCCGTCGAAGACGTGAGGAATCCAGACTGGGCCGTCGGCTTCGAGCCCGTACTGATTGAAGTGCGTGACTGCGATGGGTTTTCCAGCCTGGTCATTGAAGTAGCTGTTGGCGTCGAGCGCGGAGATTTGGCCGTACTCGTAGAGGGTGCCGTGGAACTTGTTTCCACCGGACTTGAGGACCTGATTGATGACGCCAGCCTGGGTATGTCCGAAGGCGGCGTTGGTATCGAAGGCCTGAACGCTGACCTGCTTGACGGTGTCCTGCGGCGGGCTGTAAGCGAGGGTGTAGTTCCAGAGCTCATCGGGCGCGCCGTCCATGAGGATTTCGCTGGTCTGCGATGGCGTACCGGCGATGCTCCAGGCAGCGGCGCCGTTGTTATCGAATGGGTGGACCTGGGAGGGCTGACCAGTGGGCGCGACGCCGATGGCTAACTCGGAAAGCATCATCGGAGTGCGGCCATTGAGGGGAAGGTCGGCGACTTCCTTGGTGGTGATGGTCTGACCGACGGAGGCGCTGGCGGTATCGAGGAGGGGAGCCGCAGCGGTTACGGTGACGGTCTCGTGCGCATTGCCGAGTTGCAGCTTCATGTCAATGATGAGGTGATCGCTGGCATTGAGTTCAATGCCCGCGCGAACGGCTTTTTTGAAGCCCTCTTTGTTGACGGTAATGGAATAGTGGCCGGGCAGAAGGAAGGGAACCACATACTGTCCGGCACCGTTGGAGGTGGTCTTTGAGGTGGTTCCGGAGCTTGCTTCGGTGACGATGACCTGAGCGCCTGGAAGCGCGGCGCCGGTGGGATCAGTGACGGTCCCGGAGATGGTGCCGCGTGATTCCTGCGCCAGGGATTGCAGGGGCGCGAGGAAGAGTGCGACGGCGAAAATCATGGAGACGGCGAGCAGGGTGCGTCGCCATCCGATCCTGCGATATTCAGAGGGCGGGTGCAGGATGTTTCCCGGCCCAGTTTTTGAACTAGTACACAATATCAGCCTCGACATAGATGCGATCCTTTTCCAGAGCGGGCAGAGTCCACTCGAGAGTTTTTATTTACGGCAACGCCGCGTGTGATGCCCTTGGTTTTTGCTTGTGGGTCGCGTGGTACGACCACGTTTAGGCACGAACAGGAGTGTGCCCCTTCCACATAGCGACTGTCAAGAGGTTATTAAAGAGGAATCGCCTGGAAGTGATCCGGGGTGAAATAAGCGGATATTGCGAAATGCGTGCGGAAAAGGACTTCGGCCGGACGAGGCCGGCCGAGTGGGAAAACATGGACTCTGGTGCTAAGAGGTGTGACCTCCGTCACAGCGTATTTGTGGAATCAGTGAACCTCGGAGGCTAAATGTTTGTCCTGTTTGAGGGTGAGATAGGGGTTCCAGGCCGGAAAGAAGCTCTTGAGGGTGAACTTGGAGGCCTGTGCCCATTTGAGTTGATGGGAGAGGGGTTCTCGCCGGTGAGGATGGGCTCCGGGACCGGTGGAATCGTATTCGGCGAAGTAGGCAGTGCGGAGGCGGTGGGTGTGGCCGGGGTGCCACTCGCGCCAGCCGGCGGGCGCGATCTGGGGTCCCATCCAGGTGTGGAGATAGACAACGGTGGCGTAGGGACGCCAGGGTCTGCCGAGGTAGACCTCTTTCGCTCCCGGGTCGGCGGTGAGTCGGCAGTCGTGAAAGACGAAGGCGCTGTCTTCGCCGGGATAATGTTTGGCCTGGGCGGTGATGAACCCGTCGTGGTGTGGAGTGCTGCGGATGGTGCAGTGTTCGAAGTAGGCTTTTGCATCGCCGAAGATGAAGTCAACATTGCCGGTGATGTGGCAATGGTAGAAGAACTGGCGAGCCACTTTGCAGGGGTTGCCGTCGGGATGGCAGTTGCGGCTGGCGGCGTAGAGGGTGTCCTGATTGCCGAGCAGGCGGACGTGCGAGAGGACGGCTTTATCGCCGGTGAGGTAGAGGGCGAGGGCCTGCGAGCCTTCGTAGGTCTGCTTGTGGGTGCGATTCCAGTCGTTGGAGAAGGTGATGTTCTCGGTAAAGAAGTTGTTGCCGGTGACGGTGACGGTGGCGGAGTGCAGGGTTCCGCCGGCGGTGCCGGCGCTGCGGTCATCGACGATGACGGTCTGCGCCGGGGTTGAGCCGTCGCCAACGAGCCGGATGTTCGATTTGTGGATGACGACGGTGCCGCGATAGGTGCCGGGAGCAATGCGGATGGTGGCGCCTGTGGTGGGCGCGGCGTTCACGGCGCTCTGGATGGAGTGGTACTCAGCGGTGCTGTCGAGGGAGACGTAGAGGGCGCGGTCGTGATGAGGAGCGGACCCTGCCGATTCCGGGACGGAAGTATTGACGGGGAATGGGGGAAATTTGCCGGAGCAGTCGATGGGAGTGCCGCGCCTGCTGCCGGCAATCTGCTTGTTGGTGACGTCGAAGCCGGTGGGGATGAGGTTGCCGATTTGCGGGCCGTAGATGAAGTTGGCGTATTCGGCGTCCATTTTGGAGTCGGCGAGGCCGTCAGCCCAGACGTTGTCGAGGGTGACGCCGAGGGGATGTTTGGCATCCTGGCCGGCGAGGATGTAGCGGCCGGGAGTGAGAATGTGGATATTGCGGAGGGTGATGTCGCGGTACCAGGGGATGAGGTCGCCCATTTTGCGGGAGTAGTGGGGCGTGAGCAGCAGCGGGTATTTGACGTTTCGCATACAGACGTTCTCGTAGGTGACGTCGTGAACGAGGCCGCCGCGGCTGGGGTCGGACTTGATGCGGATGCCGTTGGTGGTGCCGTCCAGGGTGAGGTTGCGGACGAGGATGTGGCTGGCTCCGCCGTTGGTTTCGCTGCCGATGGACATGCCGTGTCCGGTGTAGAAGTGGTCGTCGGAGATGGTCATGTAGGTGGCGCTGCCGGCGGAGCCTGCCTTGATGGCCACGTCGTCGTCGCCGTCGTGGATATAGGAATGCGTGATGGTTACATTTGTGGAGGAGCCGGGATCGATGCCGTCGGTATTTCGGGCGGTGGCGGGCGTGTTGATGTGGACGCCCCATGCGGTGAAGCCGTTGGTGTGGCTGATGAGGACGTGAAAGAAGGGCGAGTTGCGGAGGGTGATGCGGTACATCACGAAGTTGTTGGAGTGGTTGACGACGACCATGCGGGGGCAACTCTGGTTGAGGTCCTGGACCTTGGCCTGATGGGCGAGATCCCACCAGGTGACCTTTTGTCCGAGGAGGGTGGCTCCGCCGCGGCCGTCAATGACACCGGCACCCATGATGCCGGCGTTGGGGGCGTGATCGGCGGTGATGAGCGGCTTGCAGCCGTGACCGCGCTTGTCCACGACGCCGCAGCTGCCGGGATAGAGGTCGTAGTCGCGGGGATTGCGCGAGCCGTAGAGCGCGGTGGCGCTGTCGACGAGAAGGGTGACACCGGGGCGCAGGTGGATGGGGCCGGTAAGGAAGACGTGCTTACCCCCGTCGGAGCTAAGCTCGACGGCGTGGCCGGGCGCGCATTGGTCGATGGCCTGCTGGATGCGGGTTGTGTCTTCCATGCGCTCTTCGGCGAAGGTGAGTTTGCCATTGGGGGCGGAAAGGTGGGCCTTGAGCTGGATGCAGACGGGAGGGTAGTGAGGTTCGACCACGGTACGGGTATCCTGGCCCATGCAATGGGTGGCGAATGTGGCCAGGAAGACGAGGGAGAGCGCGGCGGTGGCGCGGCGCGAGAAGGAAGAGAACATGCGGGCTGGCTCCTTGAGCATTTCCCGTGATCCCAGAGCGCGGTCGAGATGATGCGAAGGTGGCTGTTCTGTCTAGAAACGGCCACGCCGGGTTCCTCTTGCCGCCCCGGACCATGAGGTGAAATGATCCTGGCAATGGTCTAACCACTGCTGGTATCAGTCTAGCTGGATAGTGCTTGAGGCTGTCAAGAATGAGGCCGCGATTCTTCCCGGCGGGACCGAGGCCCTTGTGGCCTTGCCACTTGTTGTCGCGAAGGCAGGCGGGGTACACAGTTCCTCGATGGCCGCGGAGTCTGGGCGGATCCCCGGAGGGAAGAACCTCGTCTAGGCCTAAGCGCGTTGCTCGGCGGCGGTCTTTTTCCGCGGCGAAGACTGAGTGGCTTCCAATCCCTGCGCCTGTTGTGCGAGCCTGAGGTGCTTCTCCATGAGGCGGCTGGCTTCCTCAGGTTTGTGGGAGCGGATGGCCTTGTAGATTTCGCGGTGCATTTCAGCCGACTCGCGGAGGTCGATGGAGCGCTCGACGGTTTTGCGACGCTTGTCATAGAGGGCCGAGGTGATGGTTTCCATCAGCGCCGCGAGGATGGGATTGCCGGAGGCGCGGGCGATGATGCGATGGAAACTGACATCGTGAATGAGGTATTCGGCGGGCTTGTCGAAGGCCGCGTACATTTCGGTGACTTCTTCGGCGAGGGCGCTGTGAT
>CAZWSD010000065.1:0-3923 GCA_964636535.1 uncultured Acidobacterium sp.
GATCGAGAAGTATCTTGGGTGGGAACCGTCGATCAAGCTGAGAGACGGCCTGGCCCGGACCTACCGGTGGATTGAAAGTCAGATGCTGGCGTCTGCACGGCACTGAACGCCGGCCGGCGGGCAAGCTGAGCTCCACGTAGGGAAGGAACATTCTTCCGCACGGACGAAAAATAGAAAAAATGAAGATCGTATTGATCGGAAATTATCCGGCGGATGGTTCGACGAGCATGCGGCGCTACGCAGCATTTCTGGAACGGGAGCTGAAGCGCGCAGGGCATGAAGTGCGCCTGATTCAACCGAGGGTTTTGGCCCGGAAGCTGCTGCCGCCGCGGAACCGGTTTGGAAAGTGGCTGGGATACATTGACAAGTTCGTACTGTTCAGGGCGAGATTTTCTCGTCTGATACGGGGCGCGGATGTGGTTCATGTATGCGATCACTCGAACTCTCCCTATCTTTCGTGGATCGGCGCTTTTCCCAAGGTGATTACATGTCATGATGCATTGGCAATTCAAAGCGCGCTGGGTCATTTCCAAGAGAACCCGACCGGACGGAGCGGCAAGGTATTGCAGAAGTGGATTCGCAGAAACCTGGGACGCGCGGACCG
This sequence comes from uncultured Acidobacterium sp., assembly GCA_964636535.1. GTDB lineage: Bacteria > Acidobacteriota > Terriglobia > Terriglobales > Acidobacteriaceae > Acidobacterium. The sequence goes on from CAZWSD010000065.1 coordinate 605, forward strand.
TGTGATCTATGTTTCAGGCAAGACGCGTGCAGATTTTGAGCAAGTGCTTGGTATTACGGCGCCCGGCGAGGTGATTTTGAACTGCCTCAATTGGCCGTATTCGGTATCGAGCGATGAAGAAATCCGATCGGGCTTGAAGGGATTTGGGCTTGAGAGATATCGCTATTTGGTCCACGTCGGTTCGAACAGTTGGTACAAAAACCGGATGGGCGTGCTGCGGATGTATTCAATTTTGAAGGAGCAGGGGCGGTTTGAAGGGATGCGCCTGGTGATGGCGGGCAAGGCATTCACCGTAGAGATGCGCGCGTGGCAGCGCGCGAAAGGATTGGAAGACATTCTGGAGTTGGTCAGTATCAGCAATGAGGAGCTGCGCATCCTGTACTCGGGGGCATTCGCGTTGCTGTTTCCTTCATTGGAGGAGGGATTTGGATGGCCGGTTCTGGAGGCCCAGACCTGCGGTTGCCCGGTGATAACGAGTAATCGTCCGCCATTGACTGAAGTTGCCGGGGCAGGGGCGCTGTACATTGACCCGGAGAAGCCTGAGTCGGTCATTGAGGCAGCTGTGGCATGCGAGACAGACAGAGAGCGAGTGATCGCGTCCGGTTTTAGAAATCTTGAGAGGTTTAAAGTCACTGATGTGACCCGCCGGTATGAGGAAGCATACCAGAGGGCCATTGCATCGGCGGCGGCGGGCAAGGGAAATGGGGTTGGCGCCGTGCGATCTTGACCGGGGGCGGCGAGGAGATTGACGTGCGCGATGCGTCTTGACGGCCCGGAGGCGAGAGATTGTGAATCGCCGGGCGCCAGAGCGCAGGCTCAAACACCTGTCTGAAACATGCGGCGCATGCCGCGTAATGCCTGGCGGGTGCGCTCTTCGTTTTCGATAAGGGAGAAGCGCACATATTCGTCGCCGTATTCCCCAAAGCCGATGCCTGGGCTGACGGCGACCTTGGCTTCCTGAAGCAGCTTTTTGGAAAACTCGAGAGAACCGAGCTGGCGATATTGGTCGGGGATCTGAGCCCAGACAAACATGGTCGCTTTGGGCATTTCGACCGGCCATCCGAGGCGGTCGAGTCCGGAGATGAGGCAGTCGCGACGGCGGCGGTAGGTGTCTCGGATGTCGGCCACGCACTGCTGGGGTCCATCGAGGGCGGCAATGGCCGCCACCTGGATGGGAGTGAAGGTGCCGTAGTCAACGTAGCTCTTGAGCCTGGCGAGGGCGGCGACGAGCCGGGGGTTGCCAACCATGAAGCCGACCCTCCAGCCGGGCATGTTGTAGCTCTTGGAGAGAGTGAAGAATTCGACGGCAACGTCGGCAGCGCCGGGAACCTGAAGGAGTGATGGAGCCTGGTAGCCGTCGAAGACGATATCGGCATAGGCGAGATCGTGCACGAGCCAGATCTTCCACTGGCGGCAGAGCGCGACGACGCGCTCAAAGAATGCGAGGTCAACGCACTGGGCCGTGGGATTAGCGGGAAAGTTGAGGATGAGCATGCGGGGGCGCGGGTACATCAATGGGATGGTGGCCTCAAGCTGTTCAAGGAAATGGTCCGCACGGTGCACGGGGATGCTGCGGATAGTGGCGCCGGCGATGACGGGGCCGTAAATGTGAATGGGATAACTGGGATTGGGGACGAGCACGGTGTCGCCCTGCTCCAGCGTGGCCATGCAGAGGTGGGCGATGCCTTCCTTGGAGCCGATGGTGACAATGGCTTCGGTTTCCGGGTCGAGCGCGACGTCGTAGCGGCGATTGTACCAGCGGGTGATGGCCCTTCTAAGAGGAGCAATTCCCCGCGAGAGGGAGTAGCGGTGGGTAGCAGGGTTGGCGGCCGTTTCCACGAGCTTATCGACGATATGCCTGGGCGTTGGGCCGTCGGGATTTCCCATGCCGAAGTCGATGATGTCTTCCCCGCGCCGGCGGGCCTGCGCCTTTAGCTCGCCGGTGATGTTAAAGACGTATGCAGGAAGGCGTTGAATGCGCGCAAACTCGTCCACTGGACCTCTGAAATGAAATGGATTGGGCTGTCCGGGTTGGACTGAAAAACAGCACCTGAGTCAGTTTATAGCGATGGATGCCTTTGCCTTGCCTGAAGGGCGCAGACAGAGTCGGATGAAAGGGTGAGTTGGAATGGAACTGCGATTGCTGACCAAGTGAGCATGAGCATCACGGGGTAAAGGGGCCCGGGGTGCAGGGAGAGCAGCGGGACAGGGAACCGGACTCAAGAGAGGAACGGTCAGCAGCGTCGATTTCCAAACGTAATCTTTTCTTTGTTGCGAAGTTAGATTATTTTGAAGGAGAACAAAGAAGGGTAACCAGGGATCGGTTACTGCGGTGCAAGCAAGAGTGCACGTTCCCACCCGTCGCATCCAGCGAAGAGAAATAATTTCCCCCATTACACCTCTCCTGCTGCAGTTCTCGCATGAAGCTTATTGAACCTGAAAGACGCTACGCGAGTAGCAGGTTAGAGAGCGTTATGGCCACATCGGGATATATCGGAAGGCGCGGGAACGAGAGTGATCTTGGGGCGCCGGAGAAGCGGGAAGTGGGCGGGAGGAGTATCGCGGGGGTATCACCGGCCGCGCCGGCTTTGCGGATGCTGACAGACGCGGTGATGATTGTGGCATCGGTGGCTGCTTCGCTGTTGATGCGGTTGCTTTTTTTGCGAAACTACCGAGGTTATTGGGGCGGTGGGGCGGGAGTTGCGAGCACTGGCCTAGGAATTATTTACCTGGCATGGTTTATTTTCTGCTACGTCGTGATTGCGCAGCGGAACGGTTTGTATTCGCCGGTTCCGGTGCGTAGCGGCAGCCATGAGACGCGGCTGATCGCGCAATCGGCGCTAACCGCGGCCCTTTTGCTGTGCGGTGTCCAGTACATGATGCACGACGTGGCGGAGTCGCGTTTGCTGATTGTGATTTTTGTTCTGATGGTGGCGGTTACGTTGAGCATCCGGCGGGCGCTTTGGCGGCAAGCCCGATACAGGGACTACGACAGCGGGGTGGAACTGCGAAATGTTCTGGTAGTGGGCACCAACCGGCTGAGCGGAGCGCTTGGCGAGCAGATGATCCGTCGTGTCCACCTGGGCTATCAACTTTGCGGTTATATTGCTTTGCCGGATAGCGGGGGCAGTCATGAAGTGCCATCAGAATGGATTGCGGGCACGCTTGAGGACTTGCCGCAGATCGTACGGGCGCGGTTTATTGACGAAGTGGTGATTGCGCATCCGTGCAGCACCGAGTTGGCGGTGAGTCTGGTGGAGCAGGCGCGGCTGCTCGATGTGGACCTGAGTTCGATTAGCGGCTATTTCCAGGATCTAAG
>CAZWSD010000065.1:3933-12043 GCA_964636535.1 uncultured Acidobacterium sp.
CTAAGCTCGAACGCACCAGTGGAGCAAATTGGACACTATCCAGTTTCGATTCTGCATCGGCGGGAGCGGCGGGTCATCGCGTTATTCTTCAAGCGAGTGCTAGATATTGTGCTGTCTTCGCTAGCGGCACTGCTGATTCTACCCGCGTTGGGGGTTATCGCAGCAGCGATTCTGCTGGAAAGCCGCGGACCGATTTTCTATTTATCGGACAGAGTTGGAAAGCGGGGCAGGCTGTTCAAGTGTTATAAGTTCCGCACAATGGTTGCCGATGCAGAGATACGTCAGAAAGAGATTTCTGCGTTGAACGAGCGGGATGGGATCCTGTTCAAAGTCTCGAACGATCCGCGAATTACCCGGGTAGGCCGGATTTTGCGCAGATACAGCCTCGACGAGCTTCCGCAGTTCCTCAATGTGCTGCGTGGAGAAATGAGCCTTGTGGGTCCGCGTCCTCCGCTTGCCGGTGAAGTAGAGCAATACGATCTGGCGCATTTGCGGCGGTTGGATGTTCTGCCCGGACTGACCGGCCTGTGGCAGGTTAACGCGCGGCGAAACGCATCCTTTGAGCGGTATATCGCCCTGGACACGGCGTACATTGAAAACTGGTCATTCTGGCTCGACCTGACGATCCTGATTCGCACGATTGGGGTTGTGCTGAGCGGCACTGGAACGTAAAGAGCCGCTCGCAATCTTGCGCGGGCCACCTTGCAGGGGTAAATTGTTCTGTTCTCCGTTACCGTCAAGGCGGAATTCGGGAGAACGGTCGGCTGCGAGCTGGATGGCAGCCCATTTGCCGCGGAGGTGAAGCTGGTGCGCATCCATCGTAAGTTTGCGTCAGTCGTGATCGCCATGCTATTTGCCGGATGTATTGCCAAATCCGGCGCCCAGGAGCGGAAACCCCCGCAGAACCAGAACTCGGCCGCGAGTGCAGCCGAGTCGCATCATGCGATTCCACCGGATCGAAGCGTTGTTACGAAGCATGTGTTGGTCCTGAACGGGCAGACGCTTCACTACACGGCCACAGCTGGGACTTTGTTGATTCGGAACGACAAGGGTGAACCCTACGGGAGCATGTTCTACGTGGCCTACACGGTGGACGGGGCGAATCCTGATACTCGTCCGGTGACTTTTCTTTACAACGGCGGCCCCGGGTCAGCGAGCCTCTGGCTGCACATGGGCTCGGTTGGTCCGGTGCGTGTGATAACAGCCAGCCCGGAAGCGACCGGCGGCGCTCCCTACAAGATTGTTCCGAACCAGTATTCGCTTTTGGACAAGACCGACCTTGTTTTCATTGATGCTCCTCTTACGGGGTATTCGCGGGCGGTGGGAAGTGGGACGGCGAAAGACGTGAACGGAGTGGACGAGGATCTGAAGGCCTTTACGCGGTTGATTGTTCGCTACGTCACGGTGAACCAGCGCTGGAATTCGCCGAAGTTTCTGATGGGCGAGTCGTACGGAACGACCCGGTCGGCAGGGCTGGTGGCGATGCTGCAGAACCACGGTGTGAGCATGAACGGAGTGATTCTGCTGTCATCGATCTTGAACTACAACGATCTTGCGCCCGGGCAGGACGTGGATTACATAGGCTATCTACCTTCTTATGCTGCGATTGCCGACTACTACAACAAGCTTAAGAACAAGCCCTCTGACCTGATGACATATCTTGAGCAAGTGCGGGAGTTCGCGGGGGGCCCTTATGCTGAGGCTCTATGGGAGGGGGACCGGATTTCTCCGCAGAACTTTGATGCGATTGCCCAGCAGGTAGCCGATTACACGGGACTAAGCGTGAAGTATGTAAAAGACAGCAATCTACGCGTCAATCCAAGTCGATTCAGGAAAGAGCTGCTGCGGGGCGAGGGGGAAATCCTAGGCCGCTACGATGCTCGGTTTGAGGGCACCGATGCGGATAATGCGGGGGCCACACCCGGTTACGATCCTTCTGATTCTGGAATTACGGGAGTTTTTGTGGCCGCATTCAATAACTACGTCGAGCAGGATCTCAAGTACACGACTACAAAGAGCTATCGAGTGGATTCGGGTGGAATACGTACCTGGGACTGGAGTCATCGCCCCACGGGGCAGCGAGGATTTTGGAAGCAGCGCTGGCCGGATGTAGCTGTGGACCTGGCGGATGCGATGCGGAAGGATCCCAAGCTGAAGGTATTCTCGGCCAACGGCGTGTATGATCTGGCCACGCCTTTTTACAAGACGGAATACGACATCAGCCAGATGATGCTTGGACCGAAGCTGGTCCATAACGTGCAGTTTCACTACTATCCGTCCGGACACATGATCTATCTTAATGTGCAGGCGCTTAGGGAGCTTACGCACGATCTGGACGGGTTTTACGCAAGCTTCGCGCAGCCATAGACACGAGAGTGATACTGGAAACGGTTGGAGGGGTGGCCAACGGGTCGGGCAGCCGATGCAGGGAGCAGGCCATCAGTCTCTCATCAGCTGCTGCATAATGTTCACGGCTGCCTGCAGTTCCAAGATGGGGACACATTCGCGCTCGCTGTGCGCGGTTTTCATATCTCCGGGGCCGAAAACAATCACTTCTTCGGCGACTTGGGCAAAGTAGGGGGCCTCTGAACCGAATGGAATGGCCGTGGCCGTTTTCCCGCTCATGGCCTCCAGCTTTTTTACGAGTTCGGCGCCGGCGGGCGTCTCGAAGCCAGGCTGGGAGCGCGTTTGGAGGATGTGACAAAGGACTTGCCCGTGCCACCGCTGCTCAAGGCGTGCGGCTGCTTTGCGTACCTGTTTGATCACCGTGCCTGCGGATTGGTCTGGCAACGGTCGCCATTCCAACTGAAACGCGCATTGTCCGGCGACGATGTTCTTCGCAGTTCCGCCCTGAATTGTACCGATGTTGATGGTCGTGAATCCGGGACTGAAGAAGTCATTCTTGTCGGATTCCAGTGAATGTGCAATTTCTCGAATTTCTGCGATCAGTTCCATGGCCGCGTAGATGGCGGAGGCCCCTTGTTGGGGATGGGCGCTGTGTGCCTCTTTGCCCACGACCGTGATCTCTGCGAGACAGTAGCCTTTTCCGGCACGGGCCGGATGCAGAGAGGTTGGTTCGCCGATGAGGGCCTTGCGGGGCTGGATGCAGTTGGCCTCCATCATGCGGGATGTTCCGATGCAGCCGATTTCCTCGTCTGCGGTGAGCACAAGGCGAAACCCGGGAGCGACGGGTTGCGAAGCGCGAGCAAGCGATGCCGTGAGTGCACAGGCAAGAAATCCCTTCACATCGCAAGCTCCACATGCATAAAGACAGCCGTCATTCAAAATCGGATCGATGGCGTACGCCCAGTTGGATGCAAACGGAACCGTATCTGTGTGGCAGACGAAGGCGAAGTCGACGGCAAGATCGTCGATATTAGCGTTGGGAGGCGCGGCAATGAGATTTACCTTTTCGATATCGTTCATGTCGCGATATATCAACTCGCGGAACTTCCATCCGGCAGGTTGCAGTGCGCCGCGAACGTAATCGATGAGGGGGCGGTTTGAGAGCCTGGAGACAGAGGGAATGCGGGCGAGATCAGAAAGGTATTCCACCACGGATTTCATGCGAGCGCCTCCTCACTCCAAACCCGCTGGTAGGCGTCTTTGTATCGATCGAGGATTTCTTCCTGCAGTGGATGGCGGTGATCGCGGACGATTGTCTGCCCGCCGACGATGACGTCGCAAATGGCCGTGCGGCCGAGGGCAAAGACGACGAGCGGCAGCAGCGAAGAGTTTGAGTGGCCCGCGAGCGAAACGTCATTGAGATCGACGGTGAAGAAGTCAGCATAATTGCCGGTTTTGAGATCGCCGGTGGGAACAGCGAGGGAGCGCGCCCCGTTCACGGTGGCACAGCGGAAGAGGCGATGAGCAAGCGTCTGCTGTCGAATATCGTCGAGCATTGCGCGTTGCCGGTGCTGCAGGCGCAGGTGGTAGTCAAGTTCGCGCGCGTCTTCCCATGGGTCAATTTGAGCCTGGCTGTCTGAGCCCAGCGCAAATCGAATACCACGTTGCATCGCCAAGTCCGCAGGTGCAATGCCGTCACCCAGGTTGCGTTCAGTTGTAGGGCACGAGCAGATTGTGCTGCGGGCGCCGGCCAACAGGTCGATTTCGTCTGGAGTGATGTGAATGGCATGGACAGCGGTGAAATCAGGGCCTGGAATGTTTTCGCGGGCGAGCAGAGTCACCGGCGTGAGGCCATATTCATACAGACATGCGTTGTTTTCGGCGGTCTGCTCGGAGAGGTGAGAGTGAATCGGGAGATTTCTGGTTCGCGCCCACTCAGCAATTTCGCGAAATTCGTTGATGGGAACGGCGCGAATACTGTGAGGAGCAACGCCGACGCGCACCTGAGCGGGTTGGGATGCATATGCATTGAGCAGATGCTGCGTGTTGGTGAAGTATTGATCGAGGGTTTCAAAGAAGCGAATCTGGCCGGGGTCCTTCGGAAGCTGGTATCCAGAGCGGAAGTAGGCCGTGCGCAGCAATACGATGCGCAGGCCAACGGATTGCGCGGCTCGGATAACCTGCCTGCTGAGCAGGATGGGATCTTCGTAGGGTCGGCCGTTGGGCGCGTTGTGCAGGTAATGGAATTCGCCGACAGTTGTGATTCCGGCGAGGGACATTTCGAGAAAGGTCATCCTGGCAACGTCATAGATGTTGTTGGGGGTGAGCGACGCAGCGGCGTGATACATGGTTCCTCGCCACGACCAGAAGTCGTTGCCGCTGGTGCGGCGTGATTCGGACTTGCCGCGGATGAGCCGCTGGAAGGAATGAGAGTGAGCATTGACGGCGGCTGGCAGCAAGGCCTTTCGGGGAAGATCAATCGTCTGCCCGGTTGGGGCCGACAGATTGTTGCCGACGGCCTGAATGAGGCCATCGTCGCCCACAAGCAGACCATAGCCGTGATGGAAAGCGCCGTCGAGATAAAGGAGTTCCGGTTTGTAGAGGGAGCTCATGGAGCGACTCTCTTTCCCGCAATCCATGTTTCTGCGACTGGACTTGCGCCCAGGGTGAAGACGATTTCCCTCCAGTCGCTTGTATGGAGCACGAGGAAATCTGCCGGTGCACCGGGATGAAGGCAGCCGGAATCCCGCAGCCCGAGAGCGGCAGCTGCGTTGACGGTGCCTGCGATCAAGGCCTCCTGAGGCGAGAGACCGTTTAGTCGTACAGCGAGCGCGAGTGCTTCAGCGGTGGAATAAATCGGGCTCGAGCCCGGATTGAGATCGGTGCCAACGGCGACGGCCGCGCCCGCGTCGATGAGCCTGCGGCCCGGAGCTGCGGGAATGCCAAGGTGCAGGGAAACACCTGGCAGGATGGTCGCCACAGTATTGCTGGCGGCAATCGCGCGAATATCGGGTTCCGCGCAAGCTTCCAAATGATCGATGCTCAGCGCGTGCATGCGTAAGCCCAGTTCGACGCCGCCGATGGCGTGGAATTGCTCACTGTGTAATTTGATTGCGAGTCCGTGTTGCTGGGCGGCGAAAAATACCTGTTCGGCTTCCGCTGGCCGCCATGCTTCCATCTCGACAAAAACATCGACTGAGGATGCGAGCATTTGTTGGGCAACGCGAGGGACGAGGTGATTGCATACGGTTGCGAGGTAGCCTGCGCGGAGGGAGGGGTCGAGGGGAGGAATATGAATCAGGAGAGTTGGAATGATGTGAGCCGGGGTGCTTTGCGCGACCTGGGCAATTGCCTCCAGCATTTTAAGCTCTGCTTCTGCGGTGAAGCCGTAACCGGACTTTACTTCGATGGTTGTGGCGCCAGATTGCACTAGAGCATGGATTCGCGGGAGCGCCAACGCGACCAATTCTTTCATTGTAGCCGCGGCCGTTGCCTGAATCGTACTTCGGATTCCGCCCCCGGCCTGGAGGATCGCCTCATAGCCTTTGCCGGCCGCGCGGGTTTCAAAATCGGTCAAGCGGTTACCGGCCCATACCGCATGAGTGTGGGGGTCAATGAGGCCGGGAATGACGGCGCGATTTTCGAGATCACGCGTTTCGCGGGCGATTCCAATCCATCGGTCTTCCGGGCCGCACCATGCAATGCGTCCACCTTGCAGAGCAATCGCCGCATTCGGGACCAATTGCAAGGAGCGCATGGCGGCACCATGTTTTGGGCCAGGCGTAGGGGCCGTTACAAGCTGCGCGATTCCGGTGAACAGCAGATCGGCGATCATGCTTTCTCCGGCAGATCGATGCTGGGGAGGTCAAGCCCGCGATGTGCCGCCACGCTGAGCGCTTTATCGTATCCGGCGTCAGCGTGGCGCACCACCCCGAGCGCCGGGTCGTTGGTGAGACAAAGGCGAAGGCGCTGGTCGGCTTCGTCGCTGCCGTCGGCAACGGCGACCATTCCGGCGTGCTGGCTGTAGCCCATGCCGACGCCGCCACCATGATGGAAACTGGCCCAGGCAGCGCCGCTTGCGATGGAGGTGGCGAAGTTCAGCAGGGGCCAATCCGAGACAGCATCGGAGCCGTCGCGCATTGCCTCAGTTTCGCGGAAGGGGCTGGCCACCGAGCCGGCATCGAGGTGATCGCGGCCAATGACGATGGGAGCTTTGAGGCGGCCATCGCGGACCATCCGGTTGAAGAGCAGTCCGGCGAGATCGCGCTCGCGATAGCCAAGCCAGCAGATGCGGGCGGGAAGGCCTTGAAAAGAGATCTGCTCGCCTGCCCAGGCGAGCCATTGGTGTAAGGGCTTGTCGTCGGGGAAGAGTTGGAGTAGAGCGCGGTCGGTGGCGAAGATATCTTGTGGATCGCCGGAAAGCGCGACCCATCGAAATGGTCCACGGCCTTCGCAGAAGGAGTCGCGAATGAACTCTGGAACAAAGCCCGGATAGTCGAAGGCGTTTTCGACGCCGGCGAGTTTCGCCTGCGCGCGCAGGTTGTTGCCGTAGTCGAAGGCGATAGCCCCTTGCCGTTTCATTTCGAGGATTGCGCGGACATGATCGGCCATGGCTGCGCGCACTCGGGCAAGGTATTGGCCAGGACTCTTCTCGCGCAGGGTGTTGAGGTCTTCATCGGCTTTTGCCGGGGGCAAATAGCCCCAGAGAGGATCGTGGCTGCTGGTTTGGTCTGTGACCAAGTCCGGTACAAAACCGATCGTGATCATTTGGGGCAGCAGTTCGGCCGCATTGCCTTGGAGCCCAATGGAGGCGGCCTGCTTTTGTCGTCTGGCGTTGTTCGCAAGAGCAAGCGCTTCATCAAGAGACGAAGTTGCCTGATCGAGATAGCGTGTTTCGAGCCTCCGCTGAATCCGTGCTGGATCGACCTCGACGCAGATGCTTACACCGCCGGCGAGCTTTACCGCGAGGGGTTGCGCGCCGCCCATGCCGCCAAGCCCGGCTGTGACAGTGATGGTGCCGGTGAGGCTGCCACCGAAGTACCGGCGCGCCGCACCGTGGAAGGTTTCGTAAGTTCCCTGCAGAATTCCCTGCGTTCCGATATAGATCCAGGAGCCGGCGGTCATTTGTCCAAACATCATCAGACCGGCGCGGTCCAGTCTGTCGAACTCTTCCCACGTAGCCCAGTGCGGCACCAGATTTGAGTTGGCGATGAGGACGCGTGGTGCCAGTGGCTGGGTTTCCAGCACGGCTACAGGTTTACCGGATTGCACGAGGAGGGTTTGATCGTTGCGCAGTCGTTCCAGGGTGGTGACAATGCGATGATAGGCGTCCCAGTTACGGGCGGCCTTGCCCCGACCACCGTAGACGATGAGTTCCTCGGGTTTTTCCGCCACCTCGGGGTCGAGATTGTTCATGAGCATTCGTTTGGCTGCTTCCTGAATCCAGCCGGGCGCAGTGCGTGTGTTTCCGCGTGGAGCACGAATGGGACTGTAGGGCTGGCTCACTGCTTGAGCTCCTTTCAATGCGGACCGGGGACGATCCAGAATCGGCGGCAAAGATGATCGCCGTGCAACAAGCTAGAATCGGGATGGCCCCAGCAAAGTTAACCAGACATGATAATGCGGAAACACGCTCTTGTCGCAGAAAAGCCAGGCGTGGAGGCGGGAGTCCAGTTTCCGGGTGGTTTATCAGCGCAGGCTTTCAGGGTGTGGTTTGCTGCGCGGTGGCGAAGAGCGCATTATTACCGGTGCGGAGATCGTGCCC
>CAZWSD010000066.1:0-11845 GCA_964636535.1 uncultured Acidobacterium sp.
ACGCTCGAGTCGCCGGAAGAAAATCTTGGCGCGAGCATGATGCGCGAGGCGGCGGAGCGCACCGGCAATGCCGTCGGCGATGGAACCAGTACGGCGACGATCCTTGCACATGCCATTCTGAGCGAGGGCTTGCGAAACATTGCCGCCGGCACGCCCGCGATTGACCTCAAGCGCGGCCTCGACACAGGCCTCGCCATTGCAGTGAAGGCGATCCGGGCCATGTCGCGCCCTGTGGCAAGCCGCACGGAACGCGTGCAGGTGGCCACGGTTTCAGCACATAACGACGCATCGATTGGTGAGCTGGTCGCCGACGCCATGGAAAAAGTAGGACCGGAGGGCGTGGTTTCCGTCGAAGAAGGCAAGGGTACAGAGACGGTGCTCGAACTCGTGGAGGGGATGCAGTTTGATCGCGGTTATCTTTCCTCCTACTTCGTCACGGACCCGGAAAAGATGCGCGCCGTGCTGGATGATCCAGCAATTCTGATCTACGAAAAAAAACTGAGCAACCTGCAGGACCTGGTGCCGCTGCTCGAACAGATTGCCAAGGCGGCGCGCTCGCTGCTGGTGATTGCCGATGAAGTGGACGGCGAGGCGCTGGCCACCCTGGTGGTCAACAAGCTCCGGGGCGTCCTGGCCTGTGTCGCGGTGAAGGCTCCCGGATACGGAGACCGCCGCAAGGCGATGCTCGAGGATCTTGCGACCGTGACAGGCGGAAGGTTCTTTGCAGAGGAACTGGGTGTGAAACTGGAGAACATCACCCTGCAGGATCTGGGCTCGGCCAAGCGCGTGATTGCGGATCGTGACACCACGACCATCATTGAAGGCGGAGGCTATAAGGCTGCCATCGACGGACGGAGAAACGATCTAAGGCGCCAGATCGACGCCACAACGTCAGACTACGATCGCGAAAAGCTGCAGGAACGCCTCGCCAGGCTGTCCGGAGGTGTTGCGGTCATTCGCGCCGGCGCGCCCTCTGAGGCCGAGATGAAAAATCGAAAAGAGGCATTTGAAGACGCAATCAGCGCCACGCGCGCGGCGATGACCGAGGGCATTGTGCCCGGCTGCGGCCTGCCGCTGCTGCGCGCCGCGCGGACCATTGAACAGGAAGAAGTCAAGTACGAGAGCGATGAGCGCATTGGCTTGCGCGTGCTGCGCCGCGCGCTCGAAGCACCGACGCGGCAGATTGCTGAAAATTCGTCGCTCGACGCAGGCGTTGTCATCGAACGCATGAGTGACGGCCAGGGTAACTATGGCCTGGATGCCGCAACCGGAAAATACGGAGATCTGTTGGAGGCCGGCATTATTGACGCCACCAAGGTGCTGCGCACCGCGCTTGAAAATGCGGTCTCCGTGGCCAGTACACTGCTATTGACGGAGGCCACTCTGACGAGCGTTCCCGAACGCAAAGAGCATTCGGAGCCCGCCTATCCTGAGTAAACAGCGGCGCCCGCGCGCAGAAACACCGCACCGGGCGCCGACCGCATGAAACTGGGAATCCTGCCTCTAGAGCCTGCTATTAACTTTCCCACGAGCGGCGCTGGGAGCCAGCGCTTCTCAGATCAAGGACGCAGGAGCGACGAATGTCGGGAATCTTCGAGCGACGAGCGACGCGGCGCTGGGGAAAACTGTCCCCAGCCCTTCGGGTTGCGGCTAAAACCGCGCCATACTTCGTTTTCGTCCTCGATGGCGGACCCGCCACAATCTTCGTCCTCCGCCTTGTCTGGCGCGCGGTTTTAGCCAGCAATGCCGCCTGCGCAAGAGTTAATAACAGGCTCTAGCAGCGCGTTGTCCACAGCAGGAGCAGCGCGCTAACCGCCATCACCAGCAGGATGAGAACGATCATAATCTCCGGTATGCGCGCATTCCGATTTTGCGTCCAATGCGTCATGGAATGTCGCGGTGGGCAGATGCCTGCGCGCCTGTCCGCCGCCTCCTCTCCGTCCCTAGCTCGCTTTTTTGGCAGCTGCGGTTACAGCCTTGCGGTGTGGCCGGGAAACTGCTTTGACTGTTCGCTGCAGGTTCTGCGGCGTCTCATGTCGTGCCAGATCGCTGGCCGTGACAATTCCCAGGATATTGCGCTGGCGGTCGATGACCGGAATGCGCCGCACTTCATGCAGTTGCATGAGTGTTTCGCAAGCGGCGAGGGAGTCGCCCAGTTCGCACGTGACCGCCCTGGTTGTCATCACATTTGAAACCGGCGTTTCCGGGTCCATGCCTGCCGCCAGAACCCGTGTGCAAAGGTCGCGATCGGTCACGATCCCGGCCAGATGCTTGCTCCCGGCCGCATCGGTGATCAGCACCGCGCCAATGCGGCAGTCCCGCATCAGTTCTGCAACCTTTCTCACGCTCGCACCCTTTGGTGCGCTGACGGGGCTTACGGTCATAACTGTATCGACTTTCATGGGTGTCTCCTTTGGTTCTTGGGGCACGGGAGACAGCGGATGAGAACGAGCCGTGCCTGCGCGAAGTGTTCGGGCCATTAGACCTCGATCGTGAGATGATCGATTACCGTGGCGACTCCCGGCGAGGCCCATGCCGCACGTTCGGCTTCCTCGCGCATCGTCCAGGAACGAACAGTGCCGAAGAGCTCCACGGTGTTGTCGTGAGTAGTAACTAGAATGCGCTTGGAATCTATATCTGCGCTGCGTTGAAGCGCCGCCTCGATGTGTTCCTTCACCACGGTGGAGGACGCATTAGGGCGAACCTGCAGGGAATCAATCACCGCCCTGACCCCGTTGATATCGCGGATCGCCCCCTCCGTGCTGCGCCGTTCATAATCCCACTGCACCGTTCCCTCCAGCGTTACAACGCCCTCCCGGACGATTGCTTTGATCGTGTCGTCAGGAATGAGCGCGTATAACTCCAGAACATTCTGAACATCGCGTGCAATCTCGGGATCGGTGCGAACAACGCGGGGCGTTACTTCAATATCATCGGCGACGGAGCGAACCCCAAGCACGGATTTTGCCGCTCGTTCGGCGGCAAACTTCTCTGGATAGCTGTGGACAAAGCCCGTCAGCGTCACTGCGCCATCTTTTACTTTGACGGCAATATCCTGTGAGGAAATCAACGGTTCCCAATCGATCTCCCGGCAGACATCTTTGTGAATTAAATCATCGGTGCGTTTTGAACCTTCTGGCATCGGGGAGTCTCCATTCTTTCGTTCAGGAGCTGAGGCGATGTTGGATCCGGTGCTGTGCGGCATCTGTGATTCGCCGCACATGCGCACGTGATAGGCGTCACATCAAGCGCCTGAATCCGTGATCCTGGTCACTGCCTGAGCCAACGGAATTCGCTGCGATGAAGGTATGACGACGAATCGCCTGCCCATTGAAGCTGCGCGCGGATTCAACGGGGAAGCCGTGCTCGCAGTTGAGCAGCTTTCTATCGTGCTCTCAGGAATTGCCATTCTTCACGATCTGAACTTCGTGGTTCGTCGCGGACAGACTCTCGCAATTATCGGGCCAAACGGCTGCGGCAAGACTGTCCTGCTCAAAGCCCTGCTCAAGCTCCTTCCCTATCAGGGGAAAATCACCTGGGCGCCGGGTGTGAGGATTGGATACGTTCCGCAAAAGGTTGCGGCCGATCGCCAGATGCCCCTCCTGGTTCGCGATCTGCTGGCGGCGACGGCGCGCATTCTCCGGTTGCCGGCATCGGCCGTCAAGACTGCATGCGCTCAGGCCGCGATGAGCGCGGAATTGCTCGATTCCGGCATCGGCGTGATTTCGGGAGGGCAGTTTCAAAAAGTGCTCATCGCCTCCTCGCTGCTGGGCGAGCCGGATGTGCTGCTGTTCGATGAGCCAACCGCCAGCCTGGATGAACTGGAAGAAGAACGCATTTATGAATTGCTGGACAGGCTGCAGGCGGAGCGCGGTCTCACTGTGCTCATGGTTTCGCACGACTTGAGCATTGTCCACCGCACCGCCGACCTGGTGCTTTGCCTCTCTCGCGGCACGACCTGTTTGGGGGCTCCAGACAAAGTGTTGACTCCCGAACTCCTGGAGGCTGCCTATGGGGCCCCACAGCGTTACTACCGTCATCGACGGGACACTGAGAGGGGCTTATGACCGACCTGCATGACGTTTACCCTGTTGTGCTCATGTTGTGCTTCGCCGCAGTGGCGGGCGTTGTGGGAAGTTTTGCCCTTATGAAGCGCATGCTGCTGGCCGGTGACGTCATGTCCCATTTGGCGCTTCCCGGCATCGGCATTGCCCTGCTGTTTCACTGGAGCCCAATGCTGGGAGGGGCGGCTTCACTGTTTGCGGGTACGCTGCTGGTCGCCCAGTTGCAGCGGCGCACGGGTCTCGCCAACGACGCGATGATCGCTGTGGTTTTTGCGGCATCGCTTGCCCTGGGGGCGGCGCTGACCCCGGAGGCGGATTTGGTGGAAGCGCTCTTCGGCCAATTCGGACGGCTTTCATTCTTCATGTTTGTGGTTGGCATGGGCGCCGTCCTGCTGGTCCTCCTGTATATCTTGCGTTCCAAAGACCAATTGGTGCTGAGCCTCTTTTCGCCTGAGCTTGCCGCTACCGCAGGAGTCAGGCTCGGCCGCCAGAATCTCATCTTTCTCCTCATTTTCAGCCTCACGGTTCTCATCGGCCTCCGCTTCATGGGCGCCCTCCTGGCCGGCGCGCTCATCATGCTTCCCGCGGCCACTGGAAGGCAAGTGGCGCGGGACTTGAAGAGTTTTCTCAGCATTTCGGCCGCGTCCGGGGTGGTATCCGTGGCCTCCGGCGTGGCGATCTCTGCCCTTACGGGCAATCAGATTCCCTTGGGGGCAACGGCGACCATGTCCGCGGCGCTGATCTTTTCGCTTACCCTATTGCGCCCTCCGCGCTAAAGCATTTCCCCTGTTGCTGCAGACCGAAGAGAAGATACTGAAACTGCTTTTCCGTTAAGAAATCCTGCACTTGGTCGCATTCGGAAGGTCCACTGAAAGAGGGGGAAATCGTCAAAACCCGCCGTGGATCAGGGTGATGACGATCACAGCCGCACGCCGCACGCCGCCGTACGCTGGACTTGGTATAGCCTGCCGCCCGGCAGGCAGCAAGAGGCGCGCCATGCAAGTGCGACACGCGTCCGGACTGGTTGATCTGCTACAGGAGAACATGGTCCTGCGCGCTGACCTCACGGCGCTGATTGGAATACTGGAAGCCCGCGAACTAACCGGCCAGATCTCAGGGGATTGGCGTGTCGTGCTGCAGACGATACGAAAAACACAGGCCTACCAAAGCATCCTTCATCGCTACGACCATCTGCTTGAGCGGGCCGCTGAGGCCTCCACCCGCGTCGATATTGACCATATGCCCGAATCCGTTGAGCTGCTCGAGCCTTTGACATAGACCTCAAGACAATCAAGGAGGATTCCATGGCTGCCAGAATTCAGCCCGCTTCTTCCGCCCCGGGTCATTCGCAACAACCCCTGCTCCTATGGTTCGATCAGTGCGGCATCCACGACGTGTCGATTGTCGGCGGCAAAAACGCGTCGCTGGGCGAAATGATTCAGCACCTTGGCCCCCAAGGAATACGGATTCCCAACGGCTTTGCCACCACCGCGCATGCCTATCGCGAATTCCTGCGCGGCAGTGGATTGGAGATCAGGCTGCGAAAGCTGTTTGCAGGGCTTTTGGTCGACAATCTGGCGCAGTTGCGCAGTGTAGGGAGCCAGGCGCGAAGCATGGTCCTCGACGCGCCTTTTCCCGACGATCTGGCGGCGGCCATTCGCGATGCATACCAGCGGCTCTGCGATGAGTACGGCGCAGACGCCGATGTGGCCGTGCGTTCCAGCGCCACGGCCGAAGACCTTCCCGACGCCAGCTTCGCGGGACAGCACGAAACCTATCTGAATGTGCGCGGACTCAACAATGTCTACGACGCGTGCCGCCGCTGCTTCGCCTCCATCTTCACCGATCGCGCCTTCTACTATCGCCAGACCCACGGCTTCGATCATTTGACCATCGCTCTATCGATCGGGATACAGAAAATGGTTCGCTCCGATCTGGCCTCTTCCGGAGTGATGTTCTCAATCGATACAGAAAGCGGATTTACCAACGTAGTCCTGATCAATGCCTCCTATGGACTCGGCGAGAATATCGTGCAGGGCGCGGTCAATCCCGATGAATACATGGTCTTCAAGCCAACCTTGAAGGAAGGGTTCCGCCCCATCCTGTCAAAGACAGCAGGGACCAAGGAAACAAAGCTGGTTTATGACGTCGGGGGATCGAAGGCAACCAGGAACGTGCCCGTCCCGCCGGCGGACAGAGGAAGGCTGGTGCTGACCGATGATGAAATTCTGGAGTTGGCACGGTGGTCGTGCGTTATCGAGGATCACTACTCCCAGGTGAACAAGCGCTACACGCCGATGGACATGGAGTGGGCCAAGGACGGCCTGAGCGGGCAGTTGTTCATTGTGCAGGCGCGGCCTGAGACCGTGCAGTCGCGCAAGGACAAGGTGGTGCTGCGCAACTGGCGCCTGAACGTGCCGGGAAAGCGCCTGGTGAGCGGCCACAGCGTCGGCGAAGCCATCGGCGCGGGCAAGGCCCGACTCATCCTGGATGCCCCGAGGATGAATGAATTCGTGGCCGGGGAGATTCTCGTTACCGATAAGACCGATCCCGACTGGGAGCCCATCATGAAAAAAGCGTCTGCCATTGTTACAAACCAGGGCGGACGCACCTGCCATGCCGCGATTATCGCCCGGGAGTTGGGAATCCCGGCCATCGTCGGCACCGAGCGCGCTACGGGAATACTGAAGCAGGGACAGGAGATTACGGTTTGCTGCGCCGAAGGCGACATAGGCTACGTGTACGAGGGAATCCTCGCCTTTGAAGTAACCGAGGTGCCTCTCGAAGAAATGCCCGCGCTGAAGTCACAGATCTTCATGAACATCGGAAATCCGCGCGATGCCTTCAGCGTCGCGTCAATTCCAAATGATGGCGTCGGGCTGGCGCGCCTGGAGTTCATCATCGCGAACCACATCCAGGCGCACCCGCTCGCGCTCATTCACCTCGATGAGGTGGCCGACCCGAAGGCAAAGCAAGACTTGCTGGCCCTGACTGCTCTCTACCAGGACAAGCCACAATACTTTGTGGACAAGCTTGCCCAGGGCGTGGGAATGATCGCAGCGGCATTCTATCCGAAACCGGTCATCGTCCGCCTTTCCGACTTCAAGACAAATGAATATGCGCACCTGATTGGCGGCCGCCAGTTCGAGCCGGTCGAAGACAATCCCATGATCGGATGGCGCGGCGCGTCGCGCTACTATCACGAGAAGTATCGCGAGGGCTTCGCGCTCGAGTGCCGCGCCATGAAGGCCGTGCGCGAAACCATGGGATTCACAAATGTAATCCTGATGGTTCCATTCTGCAGAACCGTCGAGGAAGGCCGCGCGGTGCTGGCCGAAATGGCAAAGCACGGGCTCGAACGGGGCAAACAGGGCCTTCAGGTCTACGTGATGTGCGAAATCCCTAGCAACGTCATCCTTGCGGATGAATTCTTCAGCATCTTCGATGGCTTCTCCATCGGCTCCAATGACCTGACGCAGCTCACGCTCGGCCTCGACCGAGACTCCGCCATGCTGGCCCCGCTTTTTGATGAGCGCAACGAAGCTGTGCGGCGAATGATCTCGATGGCAATCGCGGCGGCCAAACGAAACCATCGCAAAATCGGCATCTGCGGGCAGGCGCCCAGCGACTACCCGGAATTCGCACGCTTCCTCATGGAACAGGAAATTGATTCGATCAGCCTCAATCCTGATTCCGTCGTGAAAACTCGAATGATGCTGGCGAAGTGGACCGCTGCGGGAAAACCACAGGCGGCCGACTGAACAAGGCGGGGCGATCTTAGGATTCTGTCAGCCGAAGGAGAGCATACGGCAAGATCAGTAAGATGCCGCCCCGGGGGATGGCGCCCGTTCAGTCATGGTCAGACGCGAGCTTCGTGCCGAGGGCAGGCCTGCCGTGTTCGCGAAATCATCAAGAGGACATGCCCGCGATACCGGCGAGGGAAGACTTCAGATACAGTACCCGGCAAGTCTTAACGAGTAGGTAGAAGTACCTGCCTGTGATCCGGAATGATGATACAGGGTGACTCGAAAGTTATCGCCGTTCGCATGAAGCGCAGGCCTTGATCCGCCAGCAAGCCAGTTCCCGGCGACCCCAATGTTGGAATAAAGCAAAGAGTATGGAGACAAAAGGATTGTCTTAGTGCCTAGGATGGATCATGGCGTCGGCTCCTGCTGCCTGCCTTCCTTGTCTTCGTCTCCTGGCCTTCCCGTAGCGTCATCGTCGAAGGTGCCTCGCGCCAGGTACATTGTGCGGCCTCTATTGATTCATACATACATAACTGGCCAACCAAATCTGTGTCGAGGGGAAATCAACATGAATATCGTCTACAGGAGAAGAGTAGCTCAAGCGGAGAGACTCGAAGAAAGGATGATACTTCCACAGGCTGTTTCCTCGCATCCTAAGTTTCAGGCAAGGATGGTGGAAGCGGTGAACGTTCGAGTGAAAGTGCTCTCCTGTGAATCTCCCGGCATCCTGCATGCTGGTGCTCGCAAGGAAAACTATCCTCCGAATCCCAGGCCAGTCCATTGGAGCGATTTCAGTGACCAAGTTCGATTCGGCCCATGCCCGGTTGCCGAACACTGCGTTCCGTTGTCGCCGATTGCAAGTGCGCCACGCGCTTGTGCAAAGAACCCCAAGATCTCTGTTCTGACGCTACACCTTTCCCCCATTGCCCTCGCAGGCCGCCGGAGCAGTTCCGTATCAACGCCAGAGTTTTCAACACAGACCGGAAAGTCGATTACAACGGGAATCTCCATGAGGGATACGGTCTGCACTCAATTAGAGGTGTTCCATGAAGCATCGTCGTATTCCTTCCTTGGTTCTCTCATTGTTCGCAGTATGCATCTTGATCTCGGGCTGTGGCAGCAGCAACAGCAATACGCAGCCCTTGAACGGCGCTCCGACATTGAGTTCGCTGTCAACAGATAATGTCCTGGTCGGGAGTTCCGACCTGACCCTCAACATCAGCGGCAGTGGGTTTGTGAGCGGAGCCAGCGTGTCGTTCGGCTCCAACACTCTCACCCCAACCAGTGTGACGGCCTCCCAGTTGTCGGTTGTTGTTCCGCAGAATCTGCTCACCACGGCGGTAATCATGTCCGTGGCCGTCACGAATCCTGCTCCCGGCGGAGGAGTCTCCAACGCCCTTCAATTCACGGTCAAGAACCAGGTTCCCACGGTGGAATCCTTGTCCGTGAACAGCGCCGTGATCGGAAGTCCGGATCTGACCGTCAGTCTCACCGGCAAGGGATTCGCTCCCGGCGCGAAAGTATCCTTCGGCTCCACTGACTTGACGCCGGCTACGGCGACAGACACGCAACTATCCTTTGTCATTCCAGAGGTGCTCTTGAGTTCGACGGGCGTGATTCCAGTCACGGCCTCGAACCCGGAACCCGGCGGAGGCGTGTCGAATGCTTTGAGTTTCACCGTGGGGAATCCGCTCCCAACGCTGACTTCATTTGTAAGCAGTTCCACCCTGATCAACAACACCGGCTTCACGCTCGAGATCGACGGAACGGGATTTGTCGCGGGCACGCAGGTATTGTTCGGCTCCGACACCCTGACCCCGGCAAGTGTGACCTCCACGCATATCGCAGTTGGAGTCCCTGATGCCTTGCTGAAGACTGCTCGGATGGTTCCGGTCTCGATCGTCAATCCAGAACCGATTGGTGGCACCTCCAACGCAATCGAGTTTGGCGTCTATAATCCGGTCCCGCAGATCACTTCGCTCTCGACCAGCAGTGTTGAAGCGGGTGCGCAGCAGGATCTGGCCTTGAGCCTCACGGGCACGAAGTTTGTCGCAGGGGCGACCGTGAGCTTCGGCCCGCAGCAGCTTACGCCCACGTCTACATCCGATGGCACAATCGAAGTGGTAATTCCTGTCGCGTCGTTAACCTCAGGCGTGCAGACCACGATTACGGTTTCCAATCCAGGGCCTGGAGGCGGTGCTTCCAACGCCATGGAGTTCACGGTTACAAATCCTGTGCCCGAACTCACGGCCTTGTCACAACTGGAGGCTACGGCCGGCGATCCCTCGTTTGATCTGGCGCTGATGGGCGCGAAGTTTGTTCCAACTACTACGGTGACTTTCGCCGGCGTGTCCCTTACGCCCTCGTCGGTCAGCGGCAACCAGTTGATCGTTAACATTCCTGAATCCGCGTTCGCCACGGGCGGCGTAATTCAGGTGAGCGTCGCGAATCCCGCGCCGGGTGGCGGCGTCTCATCGAGCATCGATTTCACAATCAACAATCCTCTGCCTTCGATCAGCGCGGTCCTGCCAACCAGTATCACCAATACCGGTAGCGACGCGACGATCACTCTGAGTGGCGCGAACTTCGTGAGCACCAGCAAGGTGAAAGTGGGCGCGAATGAGGTCTCCGCTTCGCAGACTTCGAAGACATCCATGCAGGTGATTGTGCCCGCGGCAATGATTGCGGATGGTGTCGCGTCAGGCTCGATCGCTCTGACCGTGAACAATCCAGAGCCGTCGGGCGGAACATCCAATGTCTTCAACCTCATCGTGCATGACAAGGCCGCGTTGGTGTGGCGTCCGCTGGCGAATACTTCTACCACTGTCCCCGGGCTCACGGTGCCTTTCAGCATCTTCGGCTCGCCTTCGGTGAACTCCAGCGGCACTGTCGTCTTCACCGGTACCAGCGCTCTTTCGACTTCGGGAAGCGGAGAAACCAGCTCGACGCTCGGAGTCTACTCGGTCGCCCCGTCCAACCTGGCGATTACCAAGATCGCGGATACGGCCACACTCGTGCCTGATCCGAATACATTGACCTACGGCAATTCGCTCGCCAAGTTCGGTGGTTTCCCCTCCTTTGCCAGTATCGATCAGGACTCGCCTCTTGTGGCGTTCGCCGCAACGCATCCGCCGGTATTGCAATTGACGTCCAGCGGAAAGGCCGGCAACGCTGGTCTGTATGCAAATCCGTCTGACATCCTGGTCACGGGTGTGGGCTTGTTCACGCAGGCTCCTTACACCTATTTCCAGGTGCCCGATATGCCTGCTGGAACGGCTTTCAACGGTCTTCCCGTGTCGCCGGCCGTGGTCAACGGTTCGACGCTGGTCTTCAAGGGGGACTATCTGAATGGAACCACGGTTGCGATGGGAGTCTATTATCGTGACCTCACAGCCACCAACGGCAGCTCCGAAGTTCAACTGATCGCAAGCACGGTCAGCACGTTGATTCCGGGCCAGGGAGTAAAGTTCGGGTATATCGCGGCCCCCAGCGCGGAAAGCGGCAAGGTGGTGTTTGTTGGTTATAACCGGTCAGACAATCCCGCTGCGGGAGGCATCTATTCTGCCCCTGTTGCGCAGGCCCCGGCGTTAACCCAGTTGGTGAAAATTGGCGACGCGGTCCCGGGCGAGTCAGCCACCTTTACTCGCTTCGGCGATGCGGTTTCCTTCGACGGGCGGTATGTGGGCTTCTGGGGAGCGTGGGGCACCGAGAACACGACTCGTCATTTGACATGCCCGACCGATGGTGACCAGGCGATCGATGCCTATTGTCTGACGATCTTCCCGAACGGCTTCGATGCCCAGGTCCCCGTGCACCAGGGAATCTTCGTTTATGACACAATTGCGAACTCGCTGACAGCAGTCGCAAAATCCGGCAACGGTTTTAGCGACTTCACCTATTGGCCATTTGTTGGCACGGTTCCGGAAGAAGCGCCGACCGGGACAGGCAGCGGGGAAGTGGAAGTCCCGGTGGAGGTCCCCGCCTTTGTGCTCTCGCCGCATGTTGTTGTCACGGGCAGCGCAAGCAGCAGTTATA
>CAZWSD010000067.1:0-11783 GCA_964636535.1 uncultured Acidobacterium sp.
CCTGCTAAGGATCTACGCCCACCTGCATCCTCGGGCAGGCTGACGCCGCAAACACCCCTGTCCCGACCTCTACCTTTTCACTCCAATTTAGGTGCTGATAGGGTGCTGAAGCGTGTTTTTGGGTGCTAAAGGGCACTTTTAGGGCCATCGGTGCGCTTTATTTTCAATAGGTTACATACCTTAACTCGCTTGACACGGTAGAGGGCGCTGGTTCGAGTCCAGTCGTGCCTACCATATCAAACAGAAAATAAAAGACTTACAGGCGCGACTGTTCCCTGATGCGCCTGGCCGGAATATTGCGGGCACCGAAACGCCAAATCGCCCGGAAGAATGCGCCGGGCGGTGGCATTCGCCGGGCGTTTTCGGCGCAATCGACTGCGGGTGCAGCTCGATTGCGATGCGGGGACTTGCAAGCGGTAGCGGGCGGCAGCCAATGCGCTTCTGAATTTCAAGATTTTTGAACGCCGGGTAGGCATGCCGCGGCAGGATCAGGTGGGGGGGGCAAACGGTGTTCGCCGTTGCCGCTGATCGAGGGAAAAACGAAATGATTGCCCCGCCGCCAGCGCCGATCTTCGGCGACTCGGAGAGCCCTTCCAGCAGGAAGCGGTCATAAAATGCCGCGATGTGGATATAGTGGGTACTGATGAAAGCCAACCTGCCAGATGAATCGACTACGCCAGAAAGAGGGACTTTCCCTTCATCCTCTGGACAAATGTTCCAGGGATATTTCACGAAAGATCGCGAAGAGCGCTACCGGAAGCATGATCTGATTGACGCGCGGGCGAGGAGACTGTTTGAGAATGCGATGCTAGCCTGCTCGGTCGATGCGTACCCTTTTCAGGCCCCGTTGACCAGCCAGTCCGGACCGATGGTGGAGATGGATGGCCATCGGATGCTGCTGCTGTCGTCTTATGACTACCTGGGGTTGATTGGAGATCCAAGGGTCAATACGGCGGCCATCGCCGCGATCAGGAAGTACGGCACAGGAACGGGCGGTGTACGCCTGCTGACGGGCACACTGGACCTGCACCAGGAGACCGAGCAGGCGCTGGCGGAGTTCAAAGGCACGGACGCTGCCATCACGTTTACATCGGGATATGCGGCCAATCTGGCGGTCATCAGCGCGCTGTTTGGACCGGCGGACCGGGTGATTGCCGATTCTCTGTCGCACCGGAGCCTTATGGATGCATGCCGGCTTGCGGGAGTTCAAGTGCAGCGATTTGAACACAATAATCCGGTCTCATTGCGGCAGGAACTGGAGCGCAAGGTGGAGGCCAACCGCACCCTGATTGTTTCTGACGGTGTGTTTTCGATGGATGGCGACATTGGATGCCTGCCGGAGTTGATTGCTCTCAAGAAGGAATTCGATTGCTTTTTGCTGATGGACGAGGCGCATGCCAGCGGGGTACTGGGCACTCATGGTCGAGGGAGCGACGAGCATTTTGGAGTGCGGGCAGACGAGGTGGACATCTGGACCGGCTCGCTTGCGAAGGCGATTCCCTCCAACGGCGGGTTTGTTGCTGTATCGCAGCGGCTATCGATATTTCTTCAGCATGCCGCGGCGCCTTTTATTTTTTCCGGCGCCCTGGCACCGCCGGCGGCCGCAGCGGTGCTGGAAACGCTGAAGATTCTGAAGCAGGAACCGGAACGGGTCACGAAACTGCGCACGAATGCCGAATTTCTGCGGGCAGGATTGCAGGATCTGGGATATGATACGGGACTCTCAGAGACCGCGGTGATCCCGCTGATGCTGTACGACGATGCGAAGACTGCACTATTTGCCCGGCGGCTGCGTGATTATGGAGTGCTGGTTTCTCCTGTTCTGTTTCCCGCAGTGGCGCAGGGAGCCGCGCGGCTGCGACTTTGCGTGACCGCAGCTCATACCCGGGAGCATCTGCAGTTTGCGCTGGATGTTTTTGAGAAGATGCGGAGCGAATAGCGAATGCGAGCGCTGGTAACCGGAGCCAGCGGGTTTCTGGGCGGGAGACTGACTCAGATTCTGTGCGGCAATGGCGCAGAGGTAACAGTTCTGGCGAGGCGAAGTTCGGATCTGCGTCATCTTGCCGGTCTGCGGGAACTGCGAATTGTCCATGGGAGCCTGACGGAGAGAGCCGCGGTGGGTGAAGCGGCGCGCGAGGTGACTCACATCTTTCATTGCGCGGCGGCCTCAACAGACTGGGCGCGTCCGAAGGTTTATTGGGAAAGTAATGTGGTGGGAACAGAGAGCCTGTTGTGGGCGGCGCGCGAGGCGAGGCGCCTGGAACGCCTGGTGCATGTAAGCACGACTGATGTATACGGATACCCGGAGATTCCCTGCGCGGAGACGGGAGCGCTGCGGGACGTGGGCCTGCCCTATAACCGAACAAAGATTCTGGCGGAGAAGGCAGTGTGGCGAGCGTGGCGGGAGGATGGCATGCCCATCACGGTGGTACGGCCCGCGACGATTTACGGTCCGCGAGGCAAGGCATTCGTCACCGATATTGCGGAGTTGTTGCGGACGAAGCAGATGGCGCATATTGGCGGGGGCCGGACGCGAGGCGGCTTTGTTTACGTGGATAACGCGGTGGGCGCATTGATCGCAGCAGCGCAGAGCCGGGCGACCGTGGGTGAGGCATATAACCTGACGGATGGGACCGGCGCGGGTTGGAGGGAATACGTCAGCCGGCTGGCGGCCGGTCTGGGTTACAGAGACCCATGGATCGATATTCCCAGGGGGGCTTCGATGGCGCTGGCAACTATGATGGAGGCGCCCTACCGCTGGATTGAAGCACTGCCGGGACGGCCGATTCTGACGCGGCATGCGGTCTATCTGCTGGGGCGCGACCAGGAATATCCGAGTGGAAAGGCGCATGCAGATTTCGGATTTGCCCCGCAGGTGTCGTTCCAGGAGGGGATTTCGCGATCGGTGGCGTGGGTGAAGGATCAGCAGTCCAATTAGGGGAACGCCTTGAGGGCAAGCACCGCATTCAGGCCGCCAAATGCAAAGGAATTCGACAAGCAGGCCTCGACCTGAGCTCTGCGTGGCTGATCGGGGATCACGTCGAGATCGCATGACGGGTCAGCGGTAAGAAAGTTCGCGGTTGGTGGCAGAGTACCGCAGCGCAGACTGAGAACGCTGGCTACCGCTTCGAGAGCGCCCGCTGCCCCCAGGGCGTGGCCGTGCATGGATTTTGTGGAGCTGACAGCGAGTTGATCGGCATGCTTGCCGAAGATGTTTCGAATCGCAGCGGTTTCGATGCGATCGTTGGCTTCGGTAGCGGTTCCATGTGCGTTAATGTAACCGATCTGCTCCGGCGCCAACCCGGAATCGCGCAAGGCTCCGCGCATGGCACGCGCCGCACCGGAGGCGATGGGCTGGGTAATGTGATTGGCGTCCGCAGACATGCCAAAGCCGACAATTTCAGCGAGAGGGCGCGCTCCACGGGCAAGCGCTGACTCGAGGGTTTCGATCACCAGCATGGCGGCGCCTTCTCCCAGCACGAGGCCGCTGCGCTCGAGCGAGAAGGGACGGCATGTGTCCTTGCTGATGACGCGCATGGCTTCCCAAGCTTTGAGATTTCCGAGGAAGAACGGCGTCTCGCTGCCGCCGGTGACCGCCATCGAAGCCGCACCGGAACGGACCATCCAGAAGGCCTGTCCGATGGCGTGGGTGGAGGAGGCGCAGGCGGTGGAGATGGTATACGCCGGACCCTCGATGCCAAATTGCATGCAGATGTGGCTGGCTCCGGCATTGGCCATACTGAGAGGGATGGTGAGGGGATGGACGCGGCTCCTGCCGTTGTGGAACAACTCCCAATAGCCGGCCTCTTCGACGGTACGGCCGCCCAGACAAGAGCCGGTGATGACAGCGGTGTTCTCGCGCAGTTCCGGCGTCCATTCAATGCCCGAGCTTTCAATCGCCTCGCGCGCGGCCAGAACTGCAAACTGGGTGAAACGTTCCATGAAGCCCAGATCTTTGGGATCGAAGTGATCGTCGGGAACATAATCGCGAAATTCAGCGCCGTTCTTGAACCGAATGGGCGAAGCGATGTTCGTCGTGATCTCCCGAATGGCGGAATCACCGGCAGACAGACCGCGCCAGAACGCGTCTGTACCCCGGCCGAAAGCGCTGACAACTCCGGTTCCAGTGACGACGACTCGATGCATGCTACTCGGTGGGCGAAGAATTAGCCTTCGCCTGCACTAATTGTGTGATGCCGTCGACCATCTCGTGAATTGTGGTTACCTGTTTGGCCTGTTCGTCATCAATCTCGATCTCGAACTCGCTTTCGAGATCAAAGAGGATGTTGAGTCGATCCAGCGAATCGATGTTCAGTGACTCGAAGCTGCTGTCAGGTTGAACTTCTTCGACTGGCATGCGTTTCGAGGTCGCGATAACCTTCAAAACCCGGTCTTGAATACTTAAATCTGTCACTTTTGAAATGGCCCTCAACTCACGATGCAACTGGATCGATTCCAATGCCCCTGAATTCTACTCTAATTGGGTATTTTCCGGTCACTCAGTTTTCACATCAGCACGTGAGTTCACTGATGCTTGATAACGGCTCTCTACGGTCCGGCAAATCTCTCCGTAGCTCCAGCATATCGTTAAGGCGTATCGAGTAGCTGGCAATTCAGGTTTATCACGATTAGAATTGCGCGAGAACTGAGAGCCGGACCCCGCCCTGGGGGCCGTCTTGCGCGGTGAACGCGGGCCAGACGAGCTCCTGGTTGAAGGTTGTAAACGGCCGATCTCAGACTCCATTACGATTGCGGGCCGAGGAAGCCGCGTGTCTCAGAGTTGATTCCGCCATTATATTCGCACTCTTGGCCCGCGCAGGATTTCAGCCAGTCTCGCCTGCGATAGAACGAACACGTTCGCAGGATCACTTTCGATTCTGGCTTCGGCGTTTGTGAGATGTTTTCACGCTGTCAATCATCACTTTTACTTTGCGGGAGAGTCGCAGACAGGGATGAGTGGCCGCCGCGCTGGTGAGAGTCGCGTCGAAGGATGCACTATCGATGCAGGGCGGAGATGTTCCGCGAACCTGGAGCCTGCTGGGCGAGGACAGTATCGAGAATGCCGGCCAGGATGACAGCCGGCTCGGGTGGGCAACCGTGGATGGTGCGATGCACAGGAATGACCTCGGCAACGCTGCCCAGGGTGGCGTAGCTCTTCCCGAAGAGGCCGCCGCAAGCCCCGCAATCGCCAACGGCGATGACGAGCTTGGGATCAGGGATTGCGTCGTAGGTGCGTTTGAGCGCTTCTTGCATGTTGACGGAGACGGGTCCGGTAACCAGCAGCAGGTCGGCATGCCGGGGACTGGCGACGAATTTGATTCCGACGCCTTCGAGATTGTAATAGGGGTTGTTGAGCGCCTGGAGTTCCAGTTCGCAGCCGTTGCAGGAGCCGGCGTCAACGTGGCGAATGCAAAGCGCCCGGCCGAGAATCCTGCGAATGTCATCCTGCACGGTTTCGAGCGCGGGCGCCGCCGCGGAGCGCGCCGGCAGCGGCTCGGTAAGAACGCCTGTGCGCAGCATCAGTGAAATGACATCGAACATGGGGCAATCACCCGTCCTGTCCGCTGTAAGACAGGTTGAAGGATTTGTTTATAAGTGGAAAATCCGGCACGATGTTGCCGAGGATGGCGTACTCAATCAGCGGCCAGTTTTGCCACGATGGATCGTGTGTGTGACAACGTCGGATTCCGCCGCCTGGGGCGGACTCCAGCGCCACCATCACTGGTCCGCGCCAGCCTTCGATCAGGCCAAGGCCGAAAGAGCCCGAGGGTGAGGCAGGAAGCGTGGACTGGATGGGGCCTGTTGGGAGATTGCCCAGCAAGGTGCGGCAGAGCCGCAAGGACTCGATGATTTCGTCAAAGCGAAGCTGAACGCGGGCCGCGACATCTCCATCGGGGTGGGTAACGACCTTGGGAGAAAGCGTGTCGTACGGCGGCCATGGGTGGTCCGCGCGCAAGTCGCCTGCGATGCCCGAGGCGCGAGCCGCCAGACCGAGTGCGCCGAGTTGCATGGCCAGCGCATGATCAAGCCGCCCGGTTTCGCGAAAGCGGTCCTGAATTCCTGCGTGTTCGGAATAGATCGAGCGCAGAGCGGCGGCAGCATCTTCCAGCATTCGATACTGTTTGAGCAGCAGATCGGGGCTGGTGTCGGGCAAATCGATTGCGACGCCGCCGGGGACCACGTAATCCATCAAATACCGCGCACCGAAAGCGTGTGAGTTTGCGCGCAGCAGGTCTTCTTTCAATCGCGAGAATTGCGTGAGGCCGAAGGCGAAGCCCGCATCGTTTCCCAGCGCTCCGAGGTCGCCGAGATGATTGGCAACGCGCTCATGTTCGAGCGCCAGGGCGCGCAGCGTGACGGCCCGAGCAGGACAGGTTGAGGACGCGATGGATTCAAGCGCCGCGCAGTATGCCCACGAAAACGCCACGGCAGAGTCGCCGGACAAGCGAGCTGCGAGGCGATGGCCCTCGTCCAGCGGCAGCGCCTCAAAACGTTTGGCGACGCCTTTGTGGGTATAGCCGAACCTCTCTTCCAGTCGCAGCACTTTTTCTCCGACAACCGAGAGCCGGAAGTGGCCGGGCTCGATGATGCCGGCATGGACAGGACCGACTGCGATTTCATGCACGCCATCGCCTTCGACCACGACAAAGGGATATGGCTGCGATACGGAGGGATGCGAGTGGGCCGTGTGAGAGTCGCGGCGGAGGGGGAATGAATCTGCCGACCATCCGCCGTGCCGGAGCCAAGGGCGGGAGTCGGCGCCCTGGGCGGCGATACCGAGCAGATCGAGGGCGGCGCGCTGCATTCTGAGCGCGGCGGGGAACAGATGCGAGATATCCGGATAGCTGGGATTTGGCACATCCCTGATCGCGTGTTCCAACACCAATACTCCCTGCGGCAGCAGCCAGGCGGCGTAAACGCGGAAGCAGCCATCCTGATTGCGATCATCTGCGCCCCAAAGCGAAAGAAACCGGGCATCGGCTTGGCGCAGGTCCTGTGCGACCATGAGCCAATGGCCGGGGTCCACGCGCAGGAGGTGGCTCTGGATATTCGAGGGTATCGGCGAGCGCAGGTATTTCGCGAGGTCGGTTGTCACTTTCATCCTCCGATCAAATGCGCGGCGGAGCTATACCAGGCGGCGAGCGCGGGCGGAATATAGACGCCAAGGATGAGCACCATGCCCAGGTGAATAAAGACAGGAGTGAGGGCGGGCGAATGCGGCAGGCGTCGCGATTGGCTTTCACCAAAAACCATAGGCTGCACTTTGCTGAAGATGCCGGCAAAGGCGACGCCGAACGCGAGCAGGAGCAGTGGAGTGGCCCATGGATGATGCCGCATCGCGGTAGTGAGGATTAGAAATTCGCTGGCGAAGATGCCGAACGGGGGCATGCCGAGAATGGCGATGGAACCCAGCATCAGGCCCCATCCAATGGCTGGGCTGACGCTGACGAGACCTCGGATGTCATCCATCTGCTGGGTGCCGGCAGTCTGCGAGGCGTGACCGGCGGCAAAGAAGATGGAGGATTTAGTGAGGGAATGCAGCGTCATGTGCAGGAGCGCGGCGAAGTTGGCGATGGGGCCACCGAGCCCGAAGGCGAAGGTGATGATGCCCATGTGCTCGATGGAGGAATAGCCGAAGAGGCGCTTGATGTCGCGCTGCCTCCACAGCAGGAAGGCTCCAATGACGGCGGTCAGCAGCCCAAAACCCATCAGCATGCGGCTGGGGAGTGCGAAGCCGATGGAGCCTTCTGCGAGAATCTTGCATCGGATAACCGCATAGAGGGCAACATTCAGAAGAAGGCCGGAGAGAACCGCGGAGACAGGCGTCGGGCCTTCGGCATGCGCATCGGGCAGCCAGCTGTGCAGGGGGACCAGGCCGACCTTGGTTCCGTAGCCTACCAGGAGAAAGACAAAGGCCAGGCCCATGACACGCGGTTCCAAGTGGGTTTTGACTGCGTTCAGGTGCGTCCACAGCAGTGCGGTCATGCCTTCGCGGCCCAGGGTTTGCTGCGCGGCGAAATAGACCAGCATAGTGCCGAACAGAGCGAGTGCAATGCCGACGCCGCAGAGGATGAAATACTTCCAGGCTGCTTCAAGGCTCGCCTTGGTGCGATAGAGAGAGACCAGCAGGACGGTGGAAAGCGTAGCGGCCTCCATGGCCACCCAGAGGATGCCCAAGTTGTTGGTCAGCAGGGCCAGCAGCATGGCAGCCATGAAGAGCTGATACATGCTGTGGTAGAGGCGCAAGCGTTGAGGATTGAGCCGACCGTGGTGTTCCTCGATGCGCATGTACGGCCGGGAGAAGAGGGCTGTGGTGAAGCCGACAAACGCGGTCAGGGCCACCAGAAAGACGTTGAACGAATCAACGAAGAACTGATCGTGCCAGACGAGCAGGGGACCGTGGCGCATGACGCGCCATACTAGAAAAGCAGCGGATATTAGTGTCGCCAGACTCACGCTGACATTCAGCTCCGGGGCAAATCGGCGCGCACCCAGCAGTGCGAGCGCCATTGCGCCGAGCAGCGGCAGGCCGAGCGTAAGAAGCACTTCCACGTCAGTCCTCCTTGAGCGCTTCGAGGTGATGCAGGTCGAGGCTGTCGAATTGCTCGCGGATCTGAAAGAAGAAGATCCCGAGAATGAATACGCCCACGAGCACATCGAGCGCGATTCCCAACTCGATCACCATGGGCATGCCATAAGTAGCGCTGGTGGCTGCAAAAAAGAGGCCATTTTCCATAGCCAGAAATCCGATTACCTGTGTGACCGCCTTGCGGCGGGTGATCATCATGAGAAAGGAAAGCAGGATGACGGCCAAGGCAATGCCGAGAGTATTCCGCGTGATGGTGGTGGCCATTTCGCTGATGGGCTGGGCCAGTCCGAATGCGAAGATAACCAGGACAAGACCAATGAGCATGGTAATCGGGATGTTGACCACCGGCTCGCGGTCCCATTGCGCACCCAGTTTTTCGATCAGCCGGTGAAGAATCCAAGGCAGCGCAACGACCTTGAGAATGAGAGTGAGCGCGGCGGAATAGTAAAGCTCGGTAAGGCCTGCATCGTAAGCGACCAGGCAGGTCGACAAGCAGAGGATGGCGCCTTGCCAGGCATAGAGGACGATCAAGCGTTGGGTTCGCCGCCTTGAGAGCATGGCAAACGAGATCAACAGCAGGCCAGCGGCAAGCAGATTAAGAATCTGGGCAATGAGATGAGACTTAAGCATGCGTGCCGGCTCCGAGCAGCAGATGAGCAAGCAGGCCCAGTACGGCCAGCAGGAAGGCGATGGCCAGATACTCCGGCGCGCGGAAGAGCCTGAGCTTGGCGGAGAGAGATTCAATGAGTGCAAGCGCGGCTCCGGCGCAGGCGAGCTTGGCCAAAAGCGCGACGAGGGCGATGAGCAGCGAGCCGGCACCATTCACTCCGTGCGTGGCAATGCCCCAGGGGAGAAACAAGGCGAAGCCGATGCAGGCGTAATTGAAGAGCTTGAGGCTGGAGGCCCACTCCATGAGAGCGAGGTGGCGCGCGGAGTATTCAAGCAGCATTGCTTCGTGGATCATCGTGAGTTCCAGATGCGTTGACGGGTTATCGATGGGAATGCGGGCGTTCTCGGCGAGCAGCACCATCAAAAATGCGATGGCGGCAAACATCACGCTGGGGTCTATCAAAGCAGGATGCGCCGCGTAGGCGTCCACCAGGCTCGGCAATGCGGTGCTGCCATAGAGCAGGAAGGCGTTGAACATGACCATGAGCAGGGCCGGCTCGGCAAGAAAGCCGATCATCATTTCGCGGCGTGCGCCCATGGTGCCAAAGGCTGTGCCGATATCCATGGCGGCCAGTGACTGGAAGACTCTCGCGGTTGCAAAGAGTCCGATAAGGGCAATGGCGTCGGCGGCCTGGGCAAAGGGCAGGTTAGTCGCCAGCGATGGAATGATTGCCGCCGCCAGCACCATGGTTCCGAAGAGCACATAGGGTGTAGCCCGAAACAATGGGGATGCGTCCGTCGCGAGCGCGACGTTCTTGTGGAAGAGTTTGCGAAGCATGCGGTACGGCTGCAGAAGCGGAGGAGCCGAGCGGTTCTGCATCCAGGCGCGGCATTTGGCGGTCCATCCGGAAAAGAGAGGAGCGAGGGCGACGGCGAGAGCGACGGCGCCGAATTGCTGTGCCAGGGCGATTGCTCTCATAGGACAAACACCAGGAGGACGAGGATGGTCAGGAAGCTATAGAGAAGATAGACAGCGAGCCGCCCACTCTGCAGAATGGCAATGGCGTCTGCGGCTCGCCGGACGGAGCGCGCCACGGGCTCATAGAGCGCCCGCCAGAAGCGATCTTCAATGTGGACGCTGTAGCGCGGCTGGTCGTCCCGCGGTGAAGGAACGTGCAACTCCAAATGCAGGAAGGGGCCAAACATATGGCGGATCGGCTGGCCAAAGCCCTCGGCGGTGTCCTGCATGCGGGGCGTTTGCCAGGGGTAGCCGCAATCCCAGGCAGGAACGTGGCGAATCCGTCCGTGGGCGAGCAGACGCACCGTTACAAAGCTGACGCCAACCACAGCGAGAATACCCGCCAGAAAGACGGAGCCGCTATAGGAGGCCTGTTCCGGCGAGATGGGAGCAATTCTCCAAATTGAGAAATATGGGTTGACGGTCGCGCCCAGAAGCGGGGTGGTAACCCTGTCGGCAGCGGCAAGAACGAATTGCGGAAAAGCGCCAATCACAATGCAGCCCAGCGCCAGCCAGCCGAGTCCCAGGCGCTCCAGCCAGTTGGCATCGTGCGCGTGAACGAGAGATGGTTCGCGGTGTTGACCGAGGAAGATGACACCGTAGAACTTCACCATGACGTAGGCGGCCAGGGCCACAATCAGCGCCAGGGCCGCCGCTCCGAGCGGAATGAGCATGTTGAGGAAGGCATGTGGAATTCGCGGGGTAAAGAGGAACGCTTGCAGCAGAAGCCATTCCGAGACGAAGCCGTTGAGGGGCGGCAGGCCGGCAATGGCCAGGGTCCCGATCAAGGCCAGGGTCGCAACCCACGGCATGCGACGGATGAGGCCGCCCAGTTTCCCCAGGCTGCGCTGGCCAGTGGCGTGCAGGACGCAGCCGGTGGCAAGGAAGAGCAGGCTTTTGAACAGGGAATGATTGAGCGCATGGATGAGCGCCGCACAGAGAGACAAGGCGGCAAACACAGGCAGATGATTTGCCTGGAAGACAATGGCCAGACCGAGGGCGGTTGCGATAATGCCGATATTCTCAATCGAAGAGTAGGCCAGCAGGCGTTTCATATCGGTTTGCACTGCCGCAAAAATTGCGCCAAACAGGGCTGAGAACAGGCCAACGACGAGCACCAGCACACCCCATTGCCAGTATTGGACATGCAGCAGATCGAAGCTGATCCGCACCAGTCCATAGATTGCAATCTCGAGCATGATGCCGCTCATCATGGCCGAGACAGGGGACGGAGCGGCGGGATGAGCTTCAGGCAGCCATGCATGCAGGGGAACGAGTCCTGCCTTTGCACCAAACCCGAACAGCGCCAGCACGAATGCCACAGACGCCCAGAAAGGCGACAGCGAAGCCTGCCGCATGGCGTCAAAGGTAAACTGCCAGCTCCCACCCTGCATGACGCCGAAGCAGAGCAGGATGCAGAGAGCGCCGAGATGAGCCATGAGCAGATAGAGAAAACCTGCGCGGCGAATCTCGGGAATTCGATGCTGCGAGGTGACGAGGAAATAGGAGGTGAGCGCCATGGTTTCCCAGGCCACCATGAACAGGTAGGCGTCGTCCGCCAGAACC
>CAZWSD010000068.1:0-11569 GCA_964636535.1 uncultured Acidobacterium sp.
GCTTCGCCGGCGCCGCATGCGCAGTCCCGCACACCGCCACCCCAAGCACCGCGAAAACGGCCGTCAATAGCAGCACCCTCGCACTGGTACAGCACCGAGGCATCGCAGACGGCCTCTCCGCATTCGCTACCGTGCACTCGCCGGCGACCGCTCTAACGCGCACATCCCCCGCGAAAACCGCAGGCAAACGTTTGTGCCAGTTCATCATTTGGAACCCTCCCGGATGATTCATATTTCGAAGTCTCAATTAAACGGAATACCGACCGCCGGATGCAAGCGCATCCAATAGCCCCATGGCACCCCTCTCCTGTGCAGAGTTCCTTCCTGTCAATGGACTTTGAGCCGGTAGGCTCCGGGGGACCCTGCAGTATTTCGATGAACATATCCAGGCCGGGTCACTCACTGCGGCTCCTGGGCCGCCCTGCAAGGGTTCTTCGAGCCAATCGGAGGCGAGGGGTGATCGGCGTCCGCGACTTCCCTCTGTCCGGCCATCCCCGACAGGCTGCGCGATTCACAGAGAGGCCGCAACCGCCAAACAAAGTCGGTACGCACGGTCAATTTCGCGCCTTCACATCACCCTAGCGTCACGACCGCCGCTGAAGCAGCCCGGGAATCGCAGCCTAAGTTATTGATTTTGAATTGGTAGCGCTATCGGAGATCGAAAACTCCGACTATATCATTGTAAATAAACGCTTTAATTGGCAATCGGAGAACAAATTACCCCAAAAGTTACCCCACTTTTGCGGGCGCTACCCGCCAATATCGGGTTTGCTCTTTTGGCTACGGCAAGACTGATCTTGAACAGCATTTGCACCCTTCCTCCACTCCGGGCCGAGTCCACTTACCATTCACAAACAAACCCTTGTTGAGATCGTATCTCTTCCCGTTGGCTGCCTTGTGGGCAGCGTCCTGTTCAATTTCCGCTTCAGTAGGATGGCTTGGGTCTTTCATGCAGGGGGCATTCGCATACATCCAAATTGCGTGAGTGATTCCAAGGGAACACTGCCGCTCTCGGTTGATTTGTTCCGTAGCTTTGTTGTGCAAGTTTCGTGCGATTTCCCACGCACGGTCTTGGGGCATTCCCTCGATTTTCACCAGCGCCGTAACCAATGAACGGTGATCCCGTCCTGCCAGCACGGAACTTAGCGCAGCTTCATAAATCTGGGAGATGTGTTTCTTTTCAATACCACCCAGCAACTCAAGATTTCTACGAAGATTGGCTTTGACGCCTTCGCTCACTGCTGAAGGGTCAAACTCAACAGCGAAGGGAGAACGAGATGGCTTAACCTCTGTAGGCTTGCTAAAGGGCTGCATTAGACGTCGAAGCCAAGACATACATTCCTCCGATGAACCACCGATAACCATCATCCACGCACTCGCGGGCGGCTATCAGGGCGAATGTGGCCGCGCATTTCACGTCCGGAGCGGTTTGCCTCATTTAGCGCAAACGGTCGCAGCAATTTCGCCTGTAATAGAGCGCGGTGGAGCATACATCATCGGTCCACCCGTACTTTTAAATTGCTCCTGACAATTGAGCTTCAGCATCCTTAGATCGTAGGGATTCTGCGCGGCGTTTGGAACGCTGGTATACACCCAGACGTAATGCAAGGGGGGAACGTCCCGAATTAAATGCAAATCGATCCAGACAGCCTCGCCGCCATCCGCCTTAATTTTCTTCCAGACCGGTTTGCACAGTTCCCGATCGATACCGCCAAACCGACAAGTTGGAAATACTCTTACGAGTGTCCCGGCTGGCTTGACGGTGGGTTCGGGAGCAGGCTCAGGCACGGGCGTTTGACTTGATGCAGTTGAATTATCTACTGCGGTCGGCGGATTATCCAAAATTCTGAACGAGTTCAGGAACCTATTGGCTTGGGATGCCGTGTAACCCTTAGGAGTCACGACAATCACCCAGTAAACGCGAGTTCTGGTCACGAAGTCGCGCATGGCGTAGTTGAGTTGGGAATCGGCGGCGGTGTAGGCACGGCCTGGGACACCATTGAGATCGACGGCCTGCTCACCGAGCCGGGTTTTGTTGGCGAAGAAGTCGTTTTCAATATTTTGCAGGTGGGTTTGCGCATCTTCGGCGGCGGCATCCCCAGTGAAATCGGTGTACATAACGACGTAGCCGGTTTGATTGGGTTTACCGTCGTGAGTCACAGCAAAAACTTTGTAGAGCGTACCCGGTTCGCCGTTCTTCCAATGAGTCGGCTCCGAGCCAAAATGCAGAGTTCCGGGAAAGAGGGCGCTGAAACCTCCGGCGACTGAGGTAAATGGCAGCCAAGTGTCGGATATAGCTGGCGCGGCAGCGGTGTTGTCTGGCGACGGTTGTGCTGGCGCGGCAGTGGAACTGTTTGGCAGTGGCTGTGCAGGCTCGGCAGTCGTTGTAGTCGGCGTGGTGCGTATCGAGCCTGAGTTCCCTGCTTGCTCGATCGATGCCCAAATTATGCCGATGAAGAAAAGGAGGAATAGAACACCGACAATAACGCCTCTTGCGGTCACAGTGGTCCAAGGATCATTCGAGGAGAGCGCAGCGACAGACGCAGCAGCATTGACAACCGCACCGCAGTTATCACACTGAAGAACGTACTTCCTCATCACGAGGAGCCAGCCCAGTAAGCCTCCAACGAAGCATACGACGGCAACGTATAGGATGACTAGACTGCCGATGCCTGCAAACGCGATAACAAGGGCACTTCCGTGAGCGACACCGGCGGCACCAGCGGCACCAGCAAGAACGGTGATGATAAGCAGGATCGCGCAACCCACCATTCCGAGAATCGACGGGACGAGAAGGATATAGCCGATTGCAACTGCTGGACCGTTCAAACGGCGTATCTTTCTGGGTATCAACGTTCCACGGTCACAAATCTTGCAGGTTGGGCACGCTTTGAGATCGGATAATTCGGACTCTTGCATCTTGACTCTCCGGATTGGCGCAAGTTTACACCCAGTCGCCCGCGTCTCGCGTCAATTCTCAGCCTTCTCATCCTGCCAGCAAATGTATTGCAGCGTACTACGACTTACCCCCGTAAAAGTCATCCAGGGTACGAACGGACTGCACGGTCGCAACCTCTACGGTGTTATCCTGACGCGGTTTCCCATAGGCGCGGTCTGAAAGGTATTTCAACGTTTCGAGCACAATGCGCTCATCGTCTGAATTGGCTAGCGCGGCCCACTTGGCATTCGCATTGATTTCCGCGAGGAGAAGCTCGGCAGTCTCCCTCGGCAGTCTCTTAGCTATGCCTTTGAGGGTACTTGGCTTTCTCCCTGCTCCGGGCCGCTTCCCGCCTTTGCTCGCCATTGATTAGTGCCTCCATTTCGAGCAATTCAAACGCCACAGTCGCCCTCTGGTGCAGCCTCTGACATTGGCATAGGCTTCGGGGCCGCCCGTCGAATCTCGGCCTTTATGCGGCGAATCTGCCGCCGCTGCGCGGAACTCGTGCGGAATCGAGACTTGCCGTTGCCGGGACCGAAGGCCACGATGTTATCACTGTACTGAATATCCTCCGCTGGACTGTCCAGTTGCTTCAGAATGTACCCAAGCCCGCACAGTCCGCGCCGGTATGGTTCAACAATCGCTGCCTCAGAATAGCGGGGCGCAATCATTTCCTGCCACAATGAAGCGGCGGAATCACAGTCCAAAGGTGCAGCGGCGAAAATAGCGGCGTGAATGTGTGCTTTAGGAGAACGTTCAATCGACCGGACCCACCCAAGTGTCATCTCGTGGCGTGCCTGAATTCTTCCAATCCATGCAAGGAATAGTTGGTTGAGTTTGACTGATGAGACTCGATGCGGAGTGGTTAGATGGGCAAAAGCCCGCACTAGCAGAGCGAGTTCGAGAAACCTTCCTTCACTCTCTGCCATTGGTGGAACCTTCCGCCGTCCTGTAGCTCTCAAAGGCATAGTTCTATCCTCGGTCTTGCACCTCAGAGCACGCATTTTCAGCGCTGATCCACATTCGGTTGGGCCTAGCGGATTGCTCTGGTTTCCATTCGGTTTTTCCTACTGCGTCAACCTCGAACTCTAAGCGCCCTTGCCTTCACTGGCGCGGTTCCGGGCTAATCGAACGGATGAGGGCGCGGATTGACTCCACCGTCCAAACGGTAGTGCGAGGGCCTAATTTGACGGGTTTTGGATAGCGCCCGGTGCGGATACCCTGCCACCAGGAAGACTTCGAGACGGGAATGATAGCGGGGATGCCCGCCTTGGGATTGCCTAAAATGTCGCGAACGCGCAAATAGCCAGTTTCCGGGAGTTGATGCATGTTGTCGGTCCACCTTGTCCGTGAATGAATCGTGATGATTCGAAAATATGCAAGTTTGCTCCGCGTTGGAATACACAGTGCAAGCAGCGGCTAGCCTCTACTTGCAGCGGCTAGGTAGGTCCGGAGTATTAATCAGCGCTTTTCTGGCAGTGGAAAGACTCATATTCATCTTTTTGCTTTCAGCTTCTGCGCATTTATCTCGCGTCCGATATTTGCCGCTCATCCAAGCCGCACGGACTTTTGCACGATTCTCCCGTGAAGCGCCGGGCTTGCTGTGCCTTGCTTCTGCGCCTTTGTTTGCGATGCACTGTCGCTCTAGTCTCACCAGATGAGTCAATGTAAGGGCGTTCACAGGTTGCATGTTCAACACATCTTGAATTGAACTCAGCCCCTCGTCTTCGGAGTGAATCATCTCCGATATTTTTTCTGCTTGCTGTATGGACAAGGCTATTAACGGGAGACGCTTTGCCATGCCGAGCATCAACTCGCGGGCAATCTTATATTCGTCAGGGAATCGTCTTTGCATTTCACCAACGAGAGGACTCTTTCCTTGACGCTCATTTTCAAGATCGGTTAAGGCTTCCTGATAGAGCAGAATTTCGATGCCCTCGTTAGTCGCTTTGCTCATTCCTTGCCCCTTTCGCATCTTTCCCCTCATCCCCGGTCTTCAGCGTGTCCAGATAATCCGCCCATTGCTGCATCATCTCCCGCCGTTCCGGGAGAAAGCTGGTGCGGTTATAGGCGCGTCCGTTGGGGTCTTTAACGGTATGGGCTAACTGGTGCTCGATATAGTCAGGGCGAACGCCCAAAACCTCGTCAAGAATCGTCCGCGCCATTGCCCGGAAGCCGTGACCGCTCATCTCGTCTTTGCTGATACCCATGCGCCGCATAGCTGCCAGAATTGCGTTATCGCTCATGGGGCGCTTGCTGCTACGCGCTCCCGGAAAGATATAGCGCCCGCTGCCGGTCAATGTGTGAAGCTCTCGGAGAATTGCCACGGCTTGCGTTGCCAGCGGGACGATATGCGGTGTGTTGGTTTTTGTGACCATGTAACGCCATTCCGCCGCGTCAAGATCGAAGTCAGTCCATTCCGCCTTGCGAAGCTCGCCGGGACGCACAAAGACAAGAGGGGCAAGGCGAAGCGCACAAGATACGGTGAATGTTCCCTTGTAGCCGTCCAGCGCCCGCAACAGGGCCGCCACTTGCGCCGGTTCGGTCACAGAGGCGAAGTGCCCCGCGTTCGTTGGCTGGAGCGCCCCTCGCAGATCGCCGGAAGGGTCACGTTGGCAGCGCCCGGTTGCTATTGCGTAGCGGAATACCTGACTGCAATAGCCTAACGCCCGGTGTGCGGTATCAAGTGCGCCCCGCACTTCAATCCGGCGAACCACTGCGAGCAGTTCCGGCGCGCTCACCTCGGCAATTGGCTTGCCACCCAACCACGGGAAAATGTCGCGCTCAAAACGGCGGATGACGCGCTGCCTATGATGCTCTACCCACTGAGATGAAAACTTGCCGAACCACTCCCGCGCTATCGCCTCAAAGCTGTTGGCCGCCCGTGCCTGTTTGGCCGTCTTCTGAGTCTTTCGGTCTTCGCCGGGGTCCGTGCCTTGGGCCAGTAGTCTGCGGGCCGCGTCTCGCCGGTCGCGTGCGTCTTTGAGGGTCACATCTGGATACACGCCCAGGGAGAGCAGCTTTTCTTTACTGTCAAAACGATAGCGAAAGCGCCACCATTTCCCCCCGGCAGGGGTAACGAGCAGGAATAGCCCGCGCTCATCAAACAGCTTCGCGGGCTTCAAACGTGGCTTGGCATTGCGGATTGCTGCATCGGTCAGGGGCATAGGCATTGTGGGGTAACTCCACAGCCGATTTGAGGTGTTACCCCTAATACTTACCCCTCACCAGCCTTGGACGCTACTGGACAATGTTACCCCTACAGGGACAAATATTCCAATAAAATCAGGGCGATAGCATCCCTAATGGATGCCGAAAACTGTCTTGGAGTGAGAATTGGTAGCGCTATCGGGGATCGAACCCGAACTCTCCGCCTTGAGAGGGCGGCGTGTTAACCAATTACACCATAGCGCCGTAAGGAAGGTTGGTGGCCCACAGCCTGACCCAGCATCAGGGCCAACTGCTTGAGTATACCAAAGTTACCGCAGAAATCGGCCCTCTTTTCATCCACGGCCACGGCACCGGGTCGCGGATTGCTCAGTGATCAATTCCGAGTTTCTTCACCTCATCCGTGTAGTACTTCCGGTAGAGGATGTCCCACTCCTGGCTGCCTTCAAGAATGATCTTCCGCTGCGACTCAATCTTCCGTCGCGCAGCTTCGTCGATCTTCATCTCTTCCAGAAGATCGTGCTCCATCGCCTTGCGCGCTTCCTGCCGAATCGTGTTTCGGTCCTCCAGAAACTCGACCTCGTCCATCTCCGCCAGCGCGTCGGCTACCGTATGGGCCAGCTTATTCAATTTGTCCCTGCTGACTCTCACAGCACCGCCTTGTATTTGCGGGCAAGTTCCATCTTCACCTTCTTAAACATCTCTGGATAGCTCGCGCCCGTCCGGCGCATCTCCTCCTGGTATGTCTCCAGAATCACCCGCACCTCTTCGTTGATGCGATCCTCCAGAGACAACTCCTCCAGCAAGGCCTGATAGACCCGTTCCTCCACCTTTTTCACCTTATCGGTGCGTATCATCTTCGCTTCCGTTAGGTGCTTTACGGTGCGGCGGGCCAGATAATCGACGTAATCACGGGAAAAAATCATTTATCTCGTTCAAAATATAGCACACGGCAGCTTCGCCCCATGCTGCCCACCCCGCGCCGGTCTCACTTGCGATCTTCAACTTCGCATCTGCGACAATGGGAGAGTCTTATGAACTCCAATAGCTTGCTTGCACTCAAAGACGACATGATCGCCTACGTCACGGGGCACGGCCTCCGTCGCGTTCCTGCCTTCATCAGCGAAGACCTGCCCTCCGTCCTCTGGGAAGACGAATCCAATCCTGACAGTTGGAAAGAATTCGTCGAGACCGCCAAAGCTGCCGGCTCCGCCTTCCTCACCATGTCAGAAGTTGTCCTCACCGCCGACGACATCCAGATGCTCATCGAGCAGGTTCAGGAGCTGGACTTCCCCGATGTGGAAACCAACGAGCTCGAGCACGCACAGTCTCTCATGGCCCACGCCGGCAAAATCGGCTTCCTGCAACTCGGCTTCGCCCATCACGGCATCTTGTTCGTCCACGAAACCGCCACCGATTGGTATCAGCAATATCAGGAGCTGCTGGAAAGCCTCGATGATCGCTCCGATATTGTCTTCGAGCAGGGAGATGACGACGGGCTGCTGTGAAGTCATCCGATCCTGTGCCCGCTCCGGCACGCAGCATCCGGCCACGCCGCTGGGTGCTCTCGCCAACTGATTCCGCCCAGGCCGCCTCGCTCGCCCGCGAGACCAGGCTGCCTCTGCTCATCGCCGAACTGCTCTCCGCGCGCGGCGTGACCTCCGCGGCAGAGGCAGAGTCCTTTCTCGCGCCCAGTCTCGACCACCTCCTCGATCCCTACTCCATGCTCGGCATGGCCGCCGCCGTCGACCGCATCGAGCAGGCCATCAACCGCGGCGAAACCATGCTCATTTACGGCGACTACGACGTTGACGGCACCACCGCCACCGTCCTTCTCAAAACCGCTGTCGAGCGCCTCGGCGGCAACGTCCGTTACCACGTCCCGCACCGTATCCGCGAGGGTTACGGCATGCAGAGCGAAATCCTCGCCTCTGCCGCCGCCGCGGGCGTCCGCCTCGTCATCAGCGTCGATACCGGCATTCGCGCCTTTGCCGCCGCCGAAGCCGCCGCCTCGCTCGGCCTCGATCTCATCGTTACCGACCACCATCTCCCGGAAACCGCGCACGGCATCCCCCCCGCCCTGGCTGTGCTCAACCCCAACCAGCCCGGCTGCCCTTACCCCTGCAAATTCCTCTGCGGCGCCGGAGTCGCCTTCAAGCTCTCCCAGGCATTGCTGGAAAAGCATGACCCTGAACGAGCCCGCGCCAAAATCCTCCCGTCCTTCCTCAAATTGCTGGCCATCGCCACCGTTGCCGATGCCGTTCCGCTCCTCGGCGAAAACCGCACCATCGTCGCCATCGGGCTGGAGCAACTCCGCCGCCCCGTCGGCTCCGGCCTCCGCGCCCTCATGCAGGAAGCCAATCTCGACACCGCCCGCAGGGCCCTCACCGCAACCGACCTGGCCTTCCGCATTGCCACCCGCATCAACGCCGCCGGCCGCATGGACATCGCCTCCGAAATCGTCGAGCTCTTCACCACCCGCGATGCCGCGCGCGCCAAACAACTCGCTGCCCACCTCGAACGCCTCAATTCCGAGCGCCGCGACACAGAAGCCTCCATTCTCGCCGAAGTTACAGCTCGCCTCGCCCATCCCGAATTCAACGATGCACGCTGCATCGTCGTCGACGGCGCCGGCTGGCATCGCGGCGTCATCGGCATCATCGCCTCGCGCATCGTCGACCAAGCCGGCAAGCCTGCCATTGTCATCACCCACCACGACGGCGAAGCTCACGGCTCAGGCCGCTCCATCGACGCATATCACCTGCTCAATGCCATCGAGAGCTGCGCCCATCTGTTCACTCGCTTCGGCGGACACGCTCACGCCGTCGGCTTTTCAATGCCCTCCGAACGCGTCCCCGAACTCCGCGCCCACCTCATCGAACATGCTCGCGCCTCTATCACCGACGATGATCTGGCCACCCCGCTCTTCTGCCATGCCGAGCTGCCCCTCGATCACATCACACCGGCCCTCTTCTCAGCACTCCGTCGCCTGGAACCCTTCGGCATGAACAATGAGGAACCTATCTTCATCGCCCGCAACCTCCGCCTCATCGGACCTGTCCGCACCCTCAAGGAAAAACACCTCCGCCTGAATCTCGAACAGGGCCCGCGCGCAGCGCGCTTTCCCGCGATCGGTTGGAACTGGGCCGAGCGCGCCGCCGCCCTCGACCTTCAGGAAAACCACCTCATCCAGATTGCCTTCCGCCTGCGCGAAAACGACCACCCTGAGTACGGCGGCCTCGAACTTGAAATCGTCGACCTTCAAAGAGCCGACTGCTGACCCGTAATACCCTCTCCCTCAGATAGACGCCACACCCAGCATCGCAATATCGTCCACCAGACCCACTTCCTTCTGCACAAACGGCTCCGCATAACGAACACCCGCCAGCAGCCCAAAATGCCGCGCCATCGCAAACGTCCTCTCCCGGATCTCTTCCTCTGGCACAAACAAACCGCTGCCCTGCTCCTGGTTCGCATACTGTGACGTAT
Organism: uncultured Acidobacterium sp.; assembly: GCA_964636535.1. Taxonomy (GTDB): domain Bacteria; phylum Acidobacteriota; class Terriglobia; order Terriglobales; family Acidobacteriaceae; genus Acidobacterium. Next base: position 9,596 of record CAZWSD010000068.1, read on the forward strand.
AGGCCATCAGCGCACGGTGCCGGTCCTCGATGTAAGGCGTAATGTCCACCACAAAACTCGGCCGCACATCCGCATAAAGGCTTGCGTACAGTATCTTGAACGGACGATGCGCCGGCATGCCTGTATCCACCTTCGCCAACCCTGCCAAAAAACATGCCTCATAACCTAGAGTCGCCGTCGTGTAATGATCCGGATGCCGCCCCTCCCAGTACGGCACAATCACCACACGCGGCCTCGCCCGCCGCAGCGCCGCCACAACCTTCAAACGGTTTTCGTAGGTGTTTTCAACGCATCCGTCCGGAATATCCAGCGCTTCCCGCCACCTCACTCCCAGTATCCCCGCCGCGGACCTCGCCTCGGCCTCGCGCTCCGCCGCTGACCCTCGCGTTCCCGCCTCGCCGCGCGTCATATCCAGAATCCCAGTCCGGTATCCCTGTGCGCGCATCCGCAGAAGCGTCCCTCCGCAAGTCTGCTCCACGTCATCCCTGTGCGCTGCCATCGCCAGTACGTCAACCATCGGCTCAACCGTCATCTCTCGCTCCGTCAAAAGCAATGGGCACGGCGTCCCTTCCCGCCGTGCCCATCCTATGAAAGTTGTCTCTGCTCAATAGTATGTGTTGTCCGCGTCCGTTCCTGAATCAATATAGGCAACATCGGTCACCGTTCCCTGCATCGTCACGTTCGAATTGTCCAACTGAGACATATTCGTCGTGCTGTAGATATACACCTGTCCGCCTTCCGCCGAATACACTTTGTGCAATCCCCCAACCGCCGCGATGCCCGTCGCATTCCCCTTGTACGAATCAATGGTTGCCGCGTCCGTCTGCGTGTTGAACATCGTCAGGCAGCCGTATTGCACGTTCTGCCCGGCCTCTGCCTCCTGGTATCGCACCCCGGCGTTGCATATATTCGAGCCAATCCACAGCGTGTTGTCATCCCCGAATACCATCTTGTCGTGATAACCGTCGCTGATCGCATACGTCCCCGTTATCTTCCCATCCGTCGTGTCATACACCGTCAGGTAACCGCTGAACAGCCCCGTACACGGCTGTCCCTGCACAAAATTCTGACACTGCTGCCCTGCCAGATACATCGTATTCCCATTAAAGATAGCGTCTGTCGCTCCGTTGGGTATAGGCGTAAAACTCGTCGCCGTCAGATCGATGCCGCTTGCCCCGATGCTGTTCGGATTCAGCGAACTCGCCGTCAGCGGTATCGCCGTAATCCCCGCCGTCGTTCCACCGCATTCCGGCCCACAATCCAGCACGTATGCCGTAGACCCGTCTGACGAAAATACAGCCTTGATCGGGTGATTAAATTGCGCATTCGCTCCCGTGTTCACCGGAAATAGACAATACGCCGGCAGATTCTGCGGCTCACAGTCCTCGGCCTCATTCGTATTGCCGTTTGCGTCCGTATACGTCCAATGCGGATTGTTGGCCGCCGCCAGCGATTGCGACTGGGTCAGCTTCACAATGCTGTAGACCGAGAAATTCCCGTTGGGCGTTCCCGTAGCTGTCGACTGGCTCGCCCCCTGGTCGCTGTTCTGAACGAATGCCAGCGCAATCGACCCTCCAGGGCTCACCGAAACGCTATAAACCCCAGGCAAATTCAACACGTAGGACTCCCCGGTCGGCCGGTCCACCACAGAAACAACGTGGTTGGCGTCATTCGCCGCGTAAACGTAATTCAGATCCCGCGAAATAAAAATACTGTTCGAGTATCCGCCGGGAATCCCAATATTCGTGGATACCTTCTCCTGCGCGTAATTCACCAGCGTCAGCTGTCCGTTGCCGGCGTTGTACACCGCCCCGGTCTGCTGCTCCGGCAAATTCTGGATCGTCACAGGAAGTTTCCCGGCAAAATTGCTGATCTCATACTGCTGAATCGACTTCGACGCATTATGCCGAACATCGTAATATGCGTCCACGAACGGCAATGAATCCGGATTCTGCTCCGTCATCATCACTCGGT
>CAZWSD010000069.1:0-11472 GCA_964636535.1 uncultured Acidobacterium sp.
GGGAGTGAGCCGATGGCGGTGAAGTTCGTGCGAGGAAATTATACGTCGGGGGGGGGTGCGTCATCCACGGCGGGTGGGTGGGAGAGCGGAGAAAAAGAATGGCGCCGGGGTGAGCCGGCGCCGTGAGGGTTTTGTTGTGTAGAGGCTTTCCAGGAGGAAAGAGGGTTAGAACTGATAGCTGATGGTTCCGTAGGCGGTGAAGGGCGCACCCGGATAGGCGTTGATGTAGCCGGAGGGAACGTTGTTCTGATTGGGGAAGAGTGGAGCGAAGTAGCCGCCGCTGGAGATGTACTCGTACTCGTTGTACTTGACGTTGGCGACGTTCATCATGTCGAACTGCAGGTTAACCGACTGCTTGTGGAAGGTGAACGGTGCGGTAAAGCCAAGGTTGGCGGTGGTGTAAGAGGGCATGGTCTGATTGACGGGCGCTCCGGTGTTGTTGGACCAGAGGTGCTGGGATCCAGTGCTGGTGAGCCAGAAGCGTGGTTCGAGGATCTCGCGGTGGTTGTGGTGGATGGCGTAGTAGATGCCGGAGTTGAAGGTGAAGTTGGGGACGTAGGAGACGGGGAGGTTGTTGTAGTACTGGCAACCGAGAGCGAGTCCGGCGGGGTTGGAGGAGGAGCCGCACTCGGCGAGTGTTCCGCCGGTGACATAGGTGGTGAAGTTGGAGGCTTCGCCGGCGAGGTTGACGAAGATATGGAGGTTGGAGGTGGGATCGTCGTCAAAGAAGGCGTCGACGCCGTGGTAAGTGGAGCTGCCGCCGCTGGTGAGTTCGACGCCGGCTGCGGTTTCGACGTCGATTTCCTGGTTGGAGTAGACGTTGTGGTAGTAGTTGACGCCGGTGATGAAGTTGCGGAGGATGGGGGCGTTGACGAAGTGGATCTTGGCGCCGATCTGGGCGTATTTTCCTTCGGAGAGGATGTAGTAGGCGGGATTGACCTTCTGGAAGAGGCCGCCGCCGCCGCCGAAGGCAGGGGAGCGATAGGTGGTGTCATAACCGCCGTAGAGGGTGATCCACTGTTTGGGGGAGACGGTGACATCGATGGAGGGTTCGAGAGCGGAGCGGCTTTCATGCGCGCCGCAGATGGAGCCCTGGTCGGTGGCGTTGGGGGCACCGAGGACATTCTTGAAGGGATCGGCGCCGACCGGATAGAGGGAGCAGTGGGTGGAGGGTGTGACGCCGGGCGCCATGGAGAAGTCGCGGAAGGCCTGGTCGCTGTAGTTGGTATTGAAGCCATCGACACGGATGCCGGGGATGATGTGGATCTGCGGGATGGGGTGGAAGTCGTCCTGTGCGTAGAAGGTGACGTCGTTCTGATCGAAGTAGCCGGAGCGGAATTTTGAGCCTACGCCGACGACCTGTTTGGCGCCGCTGCCGCCATCGGCGGGGTTATAGAAGATGTTGCGAGTGTTGTAGAGTTCGTGGATGAAGTAACCGCCGAAGTTGACGGTATTGAGTGGGAGGACCTGAGTGACATTGATTTTTTCGCCGAACATGTTGCTGTGGGGGTTGTTCCACTCATCGACCTGAGTTCCCTGGCTGAGTGCGTCGTCGCTGCGGCGGTGGAAGCGGCGAATGTGAGTGTACCAGGTGAGATTTTCAAGGGACATGGAGCGGCTGAGTTCCATGTGCTCGCGGGCATAGAAGAGCGCCATGGAGTTGGTGTCGTATTTGTTGTAAGCGTTGAAGGGCAGTGCGCTGTAGAAGCCTGAGGTGGGCTGGCTATAGTGGCTTCCATTGGGTTCGACGAGGCCGACGTCGGTGGTGGGGACGACGATGGCGCGGTAGCCGCCGGATTTGGCGTAGAAGGCGCCGAAGGCGAGGCTTCCGCGGGAGAAGGTTTTGAGAGTTTTGCCGAAGATGGAGCCGTTTTTGGTGTGGTTTCCGAAGCCGTCGGGAGCCTGTCTGTAGCTGTCACCGCGTCCTACGCCGCCGCCGATGACGGTGGACCATCCGTGGAATTGGCCGGTATTTCCGACGAAGGCGATGTTCTGCTGTCCGTGTGGGCCCTGGGTAGCGGCGACGGAGAGGTGGTGACCGACGGTGGGCTGAATGGGGACGAAGTCGACGCGTCCGCCTACGTCGGTGTACCAGCGGTTCATGGGCTGTCCGGGTCCGTAGGAGACGTTGAGATTCTGAATGACGAGGTTTTGGGGCAAGGTGGCGGACTGCCAGAGGCCGGTAGCGGGGTCGGCGACGGGGACGCCGTCAAAGGTGATGCCGAGGGAGCCTGGGCCAGTGAAGCCTGTGGATTCGCCGGCCCAGCCCTGCTGAATGCCGTTGAGGATGATCGTATATTTGGTTGCGCCGGTTTGACCGTATCCCATGACGTTGGCGCCCGGGGTGGACTGGACCATTTGTGCGCCGCCAGCGACGGGTCCGCTGGCTTCAATTTCTTTCTGGTCAATGACGCGGACGGTCCCTGGCATGAGCATGACGTCCTGGCGAGTGGGGACGGGAGTGGCTTCCGGGTTGATGGTGCCGCGGACGGTGATGCTCTGGGAGAGGGTGGCCAGCTGCATGGTGACGTTGACGGTCTGCTGGTTAGCGGGTGCGAACTGGCGGGTATAGGTTTCGAAGCCGGACTTGACGACGGAGAGGATCTGGGGATGAGCCGGGACGCTGGGGAAGACGTAGCGACCATCGGCGGAGGAGAGAGCGTGGAGGACCTTGCTGGTGGTGATGTCGGTGAGGGAGACGGCGGCTCCTGGAACGACGGCGCCGGAGGGGTCAGTCACTTTGCCGCGAACGAGGACATAGACTTCGGGCCTGGCCGCGGCCGAGGCGGCGGGGGCGGCGCTGGCCGGGGCGGCCGGGGCAGTGACAGCGAGGGCGCGGGGACTTCCGAGCGAGAACAGGCACGCAATCGCAAGGATGGCAAAAAGAGATCGACGCAAAGTGGTTCCTCCAAAAACGATCATTTGAGGTTCGTAGTGCGTTTAGGCTCGTTCCCAGAGTCTTGAGGCCCCGAGGGGAGTGCGGGAGGAGCGGGTGGAGATTCGCGGTCAAAGGAGCTGGCCGGAACCAGAACGGGAGATCGAGGACGGTGAAGCCGCGGGACGATGCCGAGCCGGTGTGAGCGAGACGGTTCACCGCGTTGAATATGTGCAAGGCGTATCGGTATTTGAACGGCGCGACTCAAAGAAGTCCGGGGACAGTATTTCTCAGGGCGTGCGGGTTGAAGGTTAAGAGAAGGTCAACAGTTGATGAATCGAAGAGGGGTAAGGCGGGGACGGCTGTGGATAAGGCGGATTTATTAATATGCTGTAAAACTATGGTGAATTGGGGATTACATTTGTGTTAGGGGATGGAGGGGCAGCGGGGTGTATTGGCTAAGAAGTTACTGACGGATATTGGAATGGGAAGGATGGAGGTGTGATGGGAGACACGGGCGGAGCGCGTTGGATGATTTGGAATCAGAGCTGGCCGCAGGGGGTTGGAGAGCGGTGCCGGCGAGCGTGTGAGAGCAGAGAATAAGAAGATGGATTGCGACGGGGGACGGAGTCCTGGAGCAAGGGACGAGGAAGGCGGCGGGGCGGTGGGCGCAGGAGTGCAGAAAGGCAGGGTGTAGGTTGGCGGGGATTGGGGAGGATGGGTCCGCGGAGATTCCCTGGAAGCCGGCGCATAATCCATGGCTGATCGCGTTTGCGGTGATGCTGGCGACGTTCATGGAGGTGCTGGACACGTCGGTGGCGACGGTGGCGCTGCCGCACATTGCGGGGAATCTATCAGCGACGACGGATGAGTCGACATGGGTGTTGACGAGCTACCTGATATCGAACGCGATTGTGCTGCCGTCGTCTGGGTGGTTGAGCAGCGTTCTGGGGCGGCGGGAGTATCAGCTATGGTCGGTAGCGTTGTTTACCTTGGCGTCGATGGCTTGCGGAGCGGCGCCGAGCCTGGGGTTGCTGATTGTGGCGCGGGTGATTCAGGGGGCGGCGGGAGGAGGGTTGCAGCCGGTTTCGCAGGCGGTGCTTCTGGAGAGTTTTCCGATTCGCAAGCGGGGGCAGGCGATGGCGGTCTACGGGATGGGGATTATTGTGTCACCTCTGGTGGGTCCGTTGATCGGCGGATGGATCACGGACAACCTTTCGTGGCGGTGGATATTTTACGTGAATGTGCCAGTGGGGATTCTGGCGCTGGTGATGATTCATGCGTTCGTGAAGGATCCGCCGTACCTGAAGCGGCAGAAGCGGGCGAGCATGGATTACTGGGGGCTGGGATTCCTGGCGGTGGCGCTGACGACGATCCAGGTGGTGTTGGACAAAGGGCAGGAGGCGGACTGGTTTGGGGCGGAGTGGGTGCGGTGGTTTGTGCCGATAGCGGCGGTGGCGCTGGTGTTGTTTGTGGTGCACGAGCTGCGGACGGAGAAGCCGCTGGTGAATCTGCGGATATTGAAGGACCGGAATCTTGCGACGGGGACGTTTCTGATAGGGCTGCTGGGGGTGATTATTTACGGGACGACGGCGTTGCTGCCGTTGTTTTTGCAGGAGCTGATCGGATACAGCGCGTATAACAGCGGTCTGGCGGTGGCTCCGCGGGGGATTGGTGCGATGGTGTCAATGATATTGGCGGCGCAACTGATCAATCGCGTGGATGAGCGGATATTGATTACGTTCGGGGTGATTGTCCGTGGGATATCGCTGCTGATGCTGGGACATCTTGATTTGCAGATGGGCATGGGGAGCGTGGTGTGGCCGAACATCATCAACGGATTCGCGAATGGATTTTTGTTTGTTCCGCTGACGACGCTGACGATGAAGACGCTGCCGCGGGAGCTGATGGGAGCGGGTACGGGGATCTACAACCTGCTGCGGAACATGGGTGCGAGCTTTGGGATTTCAATGGTAACGACGCTGTTGGTGCGTGGAGAGCAGTTGCACCAGACTACGCTGGCGGAGCATTTGACGGGGACGAATCCTATTTATATGGAGCGGTTGCATGCGCTGATGCGTTACCTGACGGTGCAGAGCGGTGCGTCGGGGATGGCGGAGGCGATGGGGGAGATCTATCGAAGTCTGCAGCAGCAGGCGATGCTGTCTTCCTATATAGGTGATTTCCGTCTGCTGGGGTACCTGAGTTTTCTGTGCATTCCATTGGTGCTGCTGTTCCGCAACCGAGGGGATGGGGGGAAGAAGCGGGATGGGGCAGCGGTGGCCGCGGACTGAGCCTGCAGGATGAATGGGCGGTCGAGGACTGGCGGGCGGGAGCGGTGATACTCTCCAAGTTGAATATGAAGTTTTTGCGAACGATGGGAGTGGTAGCGGCGGGAGCGGGGTTGTGCATTCCGGCGTGGGGAATGCCGGGAGTGCAGGCGAAGCTGTTTCAGCCGACGGCGAAGCAGATGGAGTCGATCCGGAAGGCGCTGGGCGGCGAGGGGGCGCCGGCGAAGAAGGAGGTGAAGGGCGAATTGCCCGTGGTTTTTGACGGATGGTCGCGAGGCAGCGTGCGTGCGGTGAAGCCTAAGGCGGGGTACGCGGCGGCGCTGAAGGAGTTTGGATATAAGCGGGGCGAGGCGGCGGATTACTCGCGGGGCGGCGAGCGGGTTGCGGTGCAAGTGTTGCAGTTTCCGGATGCGACGGGATCGTATGGGGCGTTCACGATGCTGCGGGCGGCGGGGATGAAGCGGGTGCGGATTGGGCCGCCGATGGTTGCGACGGGGGTGATGGCGAAAGCGGAGCAGAAAGGGAAGCCTGCGCGGATGTCGTCGCCGCCCTTGACGTACTGGAATGGCGCGACGGCGGGGGGCGAATATCTGTTCTGGAAGGGCAACCTGCTGGTGGAGGCGAGGTTCGCAGGGCCGGTGGCGGACGGGATGGGAGTGGTGATGCGGCTGGCCGAGGTTTTGCCGCAGATGATGGGTCCGAATGGAACGCCGCCATCGCTGCCGGAACAGTTGCCGCCGGCCGGACTGGAGCGGGGAAGCGTGCGGTACGCGATTGGTCCGCTGGGATATGCGCGGGAGGGTGGCGTGCTGCCGCCGGCGGTGCTGGACTTTAACACGGACGCCGAAGTGGTGATGGCGCGGTACGGCGCAGGGATGCTGACGATGATTTCGTATCCGACGCCGGAGATTGCGCTGGCGCGAGAAGCGGCGATTGCGAGCGTGCTGAGGAGCGGGGTGGTGGCCGGAGCGAAGGATGGGTTGCGGGTGAAGCGCGCAGGTCCGCTGGTGGCGCTGACGAGCGGGAATTTTACGGGGGCGGAGGCGGACGGGCTGCTGCGGCAGGTGAAGTTCGAGGGCACGGTGACGATTGACCAGGTGAGGCCGCAGGAGAGCGAAGTTGCGAAGACGGCGAAGCTGCTGGTGGGGATCGCGACGCTGACGGTGGTGCTTGGGCTGGCGTCGATTCTGCTGGGATTTTTTCTGGGCGGAGGACGGGCGCTGTATCGGGTGATGCGGGGCAAGCCGGCATCGAGCCTGACGGACGAGGAATTTATTGCGCTGGATTTGAATAAGCCGGAGGCGGCGCGAGAGGAAAGTGGCAAGGACCGGGCGGCGAGGGGCTAGGGGCGGCGCGGGGTTTGGAATGCACAGGATTCAGGGCAGGCGGTGGGCTAAGCAGCCTTCTATGAGGGAGGTAGGGGCAGGCAGAGGGGATTGAAGGGGAATAAAAGGCGAATATTCTGCAACGGGGCGACGAAGAAATTGATCGTGTAAGTGGAAGAAAAATAAGTATGTTGCAGAGTGCTGGATTTTGGCTTGACACTGATTTGGGCCGCCCATACTATTTCGCCAGAAAGTTCTGATGGCTTTGCCTCCGTTGGAACTATTCTCCCAAAACAGAAAAGGCCGCCCTGTTGCCGGGCGGTCTTTTCGTATTTGTGGGGAGTTTTTTCGGGGATTACGGGGTTTTGTGGTGGTTCGAGGGCGGGGGGTTGGGGGAAGGCGTTGTATGGGATGGTGTATGGAGGGCTTAGCGATGCCAGCGGGGCCTGCGCCGGCCTGCCCGTTTTGATGGCGCGGCTGGGTTGAAAGATTAGAGGATGGAGATTTTTTTTGCGGTGTTGAGGATGATGTCGAGGGCCTTATCGATCTGGGGGCGGGTGTGCTCGCTGGTCATGATGGTGCGGATGCGGGCTTTTCCTTCTGGGACGGTGGGGAATGCGATGCCGGTGGCCATGACGCCAGCGTCGAAGAGGGCGCGGGAGAAGTCCATGGCGAGGCGGCCGTCGCCGATGATGATGGGGGTGATGGGGGTTTCGCTGGCGGGTGTGGTGCGGCCGCCGGTGTCGAAACCGGCGTGGGTGAGCTGCTGTTTGAAGTAGTTGGTGTTGTCCCAGAGGCGCTGGATGCGTTCGGGCTCGTTCTCAAGAATGTCAAAGGCGGCGATGCAGGTGGCGGCGACCGAAGGCGGGTGCGAGGTGGAGAAGAGGAATGGGCGGGCGCGATGGTAGAGGTAGTCGATGAGGTCTTTGGAGCCGCAGACGTATCCGCCGAGTGCGCCGATGGCCTTGGAGAGGGTTCCGACCTGGACGTCGACGCGGCCGTGGCATTGGAAGTGGTCGACGGAGCCGCGGCCGTTGCGTCCGAGGACGCCGGAGGCGTGTGCGTCGTCGACCATCATGATGGCGCCGTATTTTTCGGCGAGGTCGGCGAGTTTGTCGACGGGGCCGATGTCGCCGTCCATGGAGAAGACGCCGTCAGTGATGACGAGCTTGTGGCCGGGCTGGTTGTGGAGTTCTTTGAGGAGTTCTTCGGCGTGGGCGAGGTCTTTGTGGCGGAAGACCTTGATTGTGGCGCGGGAGAGGCGTGCGCCGTCAATGATGGAGGCGTGATTGAGCTCGTCTGAGATGATGAAGTCTTGCTTGCCGAGGATGGCGGAGACGGTGCCGGCGTTGGCGGTGAATCCGCTTTGGAAGACGACGCAGGCTTCGACATTTTTGAAGCGGGCGATTTTTTCTTCGAGCTGGATGTGGATTTTCATGGTTCCGGCGATGGTGCGTACGGCGCCGGAGCCGACGCCATAGAGGTTGACGGCCTGGATGGCGGCTTCGCGGAGTTTGGGGTGGTCGCAGAGGCCGAGGTAGTTGTTGGAGGCGAGGTTGATGACCTTTTTCCCGTCGTAGGAGCAGACGGGTGCCTGGACGTCGTCGAGGACGCGGAGGCGGAAGTGTGTGCCTTTTCGGCGGAGATCGTCGAGCTGATCGGAGAGGAAGCGGAGTTGGGGGCGCGAGGAGAGGGAGTTGGCCATAACGGGATATCGTAACGCAAGGACGGGGTAAGGGGGCAGGAACGGAAGTTTGGCAAGGGGGTGCGGGGGCTTTATGATGCAGGAAGGGAGCGGTGGGAGATCGCGGTGTATAGCGGCCCATATACAATTAACGAGACAAACCTTCGCGTTAGAGGAAGCAGAGATTTTACGAATGAGTCGGCAGTATTTTGAGTGCGCTCAAGGGCGCAGGTGGGGCGTAAAGTTCGAGACGGCGCTCGTGACGGTTCTGATGCTCCTTACTTGCGTGGCTGCGCAGGCGCAGCAGGTGACGCGGACCCAACTGAGCAGGAGCGAGCAGAGCGGGAAGCTGAAGTTTTCCGCGCAGGTGACGGATTTGACGAGTTCGCCGCTGGAAACCGGTTCGGTGAGCTTTGAGACGGTGAAGGGTTCGCTGGGATCGGCGTTTGTGAAGAATGGTACGGCGTGGCTGACGGTGAGTTCGCTGCCGCCGGGCGTGAACCAGGTGACGGCGGTGTATCATCCGGCGACGACGGATTATGCGGCATCGGCGTCGGCGCCGGTGGCGGCGGCGAATCCGCAGGCGACCTCTACGGTGCCGAGCTTTAATGTGACGGCGAATCCGTCGTCGGCGACGGTGACACCGGGCCAGTACGCGACGGTTGTGCTGACGGTGAATTCAGTGAACGGATTTAATGGGACGGTGGATCTTTCGTGCTCGAGCCTGCCGTCGCAGTCGACGTGCACGTTTACGCCGGTATCGGTTCAACTTTCGCCGCAGAATACGTCAGAGACGAGTTCGATGCAGATTGCGACGACGGCGACATCGGGGGTGGCGAAGGAAGTGGCTCCGGGAAGGCCGTTTGGGCCGCGTGGGGGGGTGTACCTGGCGTTTTTGCTGCCGGGCGGCGTGGCGCTGCTGGGTGTTTTTGCGCTGCGGCGCAAGCACGGGAACGCGCTGCGGCTGCTGGGCCTGGTGGCGCTGCTGGGGGTATGCGGTGTGGGGCTGACGGCGTGCGGGGCGCGGTATGGATATTTGCTGCATAAGCCGTTTCCGAATTACGGGACGCCATCGGGGACGTATTCGGTGGTGGTATCGGCGTATTCGTCGAATGGAACGAGCGTGCAGCAGGCGACATCGACGAGTTCGAACTGCAGCGGCGCGGTATGCGTGGCGCTGACGGTGAAGTAAGGGAAGAGAAGGTTGAAGAAGTGCGAGGCCGGAGCGATGCTCCGGCCTTTTGATTTTTGCGTGTGCGAAGCGGGTCAGGGGGTGAGGCGGCAGACCTTGGTGACGGAGTTGTGGTAGGGGCAGGGGAAGTGTGTTCTGGCGGCGGGGCTGAGGAGTATCCAGGTGACGTGGAAGGGTGCGAGGCGGGCGATGCGCTGGGCGTCCGATTCGGTGTTGATGCCGACGGTGGCGTTGCGTTCGCGCGCCCAGAGGGGGGCGAGGCTGGGGAAGACAGTGACAACGCCTGCGTCCTTGTCATCGGCGAGTTGACTGCGTTCGGACAAGACGCGGAAGCCCAGTTCATCTTCGAGGGGCAGATTCACGAGGCGCGGGGTAAAGGCGAAGACGGCGTTTCGTGGGGTGTTGTGTCGAATCCAGGTGAAGGCCTGTGACCAGGGATTGATGGGCGGGAGCCCTGGCCAGTCGACCTGGCGGCATCCGGGGAAGTTGAGGGATGCGGCGATGGACATACCTGTGAAAGCGGCGAAGAAGAATGCGGGTGCGAGCCATCGGCGGCTGGTGGAGAGGTACCCGATGAAGCCGCCGAAGAGGACGAGTCCGATGGCGTAAATGATGTGGTTGATGCGCAGGACCTGCAAGGGAACGAGCAGATAGGGGCCGTGAACAGGCACGAAGAGGGCGGCGATGATGAGGCTGGAGACACTGGTGGCCAAGGCGGTGAGGGTGATGGAGCCGAGGTGGGAGCGCCATCCGATGCGGCGTGCGGCGAGAGCGAAAAGGATGAGGGGAATGACGGCCCCGGCGATTTCGTAGGATTTCCAGAGATGGAGGAAGAGAAATCGGTGCTCGGGCTGGAGGGCGGCTTCGCGATAGTCGGCGGAGATGGGCTGATGGCGGACGATGAAATCGGCGATGGCGGCGGCGAAGGGACCGGAGGCGCAGAGGGCGAGGGCGATGCGGGGATGGGCGCGGTCAAATGCAATCATGACGGTGACAAATGCGAAGGCATAGGCGGCCATGAGGGGATGGAAGAGAAAGGCGAGGACGATGAGGAGGGCGGCGCGGAAGTATCGGCGGTCAAGGGCGGCGACGACGGCGAGGATGTCGATGGGAGTGGAGAAGGATCGCGCGGTGAGGTAGGGGTCCATGACGTAGAGCGCGGTGCCAGCGACGGGGAGGGAGTAGAGGGCGGCGGCCATGAGGAGGGCGCCGAAGCGGGCGGAGGCGGAGGCGAACAGGCGGGTGGCGAGCAGCCAGGAGGCGTACAGGTAGAGGTATGCGGCGAGGAGGTATGCGGCGAGGATGGCCCAGGCGAAGTTGGCGTGGGTGAGGCGAATGAAGGTGGCCAGCAGGGGGGCAAAGATGGAGAGGTGGGTGTGGGAGACGATGAAGGGGGCGTCGGGCAGGTAGAGTCCTGGATCGATGAGTTTTCGGATGCCGGCGATGTAGATTCCCGCGTCGTTGGCGTAGGGGTGGTAGCCCTGGACGAAGAGCACGGCGGCGGTGAGGGTGGCGATGAGAAGCCAGGGGGCGCGTTGCGCGGGGAAGAGGATACGGCGGAATCGGGAGAAAGTAACCGTCACTGCGACAAGTCTCCGGGAGAGGGATGGGGGTGGGCCGGGGATGGGTTGGTGAGGGCGGCGGCGATGAGATTTGCGGCGGCGGCGATGGTTTGGGGCTGGTCGCCGAAGGGGGGGAGCCCGTGGACGTGGGGGTCGCGGCGGACCCAGGTGAGCGGGCGTTTTGCGTAGTTGCGATGGCCCTGCTGGGCGGCGGCGATGGCTTGTTCAAGGGAGAGCTCGCCGGAGAGAAGCTGGCGAGCCTGGCGGTAGCCGAGGGCGTCGAGGACGGGGATGGAGTTGCCGTAACGGGCGATGAGGGATTGGGTTTCCTGGACGAGGCCGAGGTGGAACATATCGCGGGCGCGGGTGTTGATGCGTTGGTAGAGGAGTTCGCGGGGCGGGTTGAGTCCGATGCGGAGGATGCGATATCCGGTGAGGGGTTCGCGTCCGGCGGCCCAGGCGGCGGAGATGGGCTGGCGGGCGGCGAGGCAGACTTCAATGGCGCGGATGAGCTTGGGTTGGTCGTTGGGATGGATGCGGGCG
>CAZWSD010000070.1:0-1464 GCA_964636535.1 uncultured Acidobacterium sp.
AGGAACTCAAAAAGCTATGGGGAAAGACGCAGCAGAAGGGCTTCACGCTCATCCCTACTCGCCTCTATTTCCGCAATGGCCGCGTCAAGTGCGAGCTCGCCCTCGCCAAGGGCAAGCAGGACTGGGACAAACGCGAAACCGAGCGCAACCGCGAAGCCGACCGCGAGGCCCGCGCGGCCATCGCCCGCGGTCGTAAATCCTGAACCCCATCCGCCACAAACCCCCATACCAGGAAATCTTGCCGGGAATTCACCCCAAAATTGCTACCATGGAATTAGGGGATACTCCGCCCTGCAGCCTCGCCCGGCCCCCCCGATTCCCACCCCTCCCTCAGAAGCCCCCATACATTGCCTCTTCAGAAAATCGTAAATTCATACGATTAAAATCGTATGAATCGTATAAATTCGCAGCATTACCCACGCCTGTAAAGTATATGAAATAAAAGACTTGTGCGCCTAATACCCCATAAATTGCACATTCCAAACAACTTACGCTACATGAACCGGCGCCTCCAAAATCGCAGTGTAGGCCCGGCTCGGACCGCAGCCCGCTCCTGAAAACGCGGGACCAGCGAAAAGAGGAACCCTCCGCCAATCCACCCGCCCTTGGCGGCTCCCTCTCCCCGGATTGCGGTACCCCGAAAATGCAATCCATGACGGGCCATACGCGCACTCGATAACGCTACGGAAAAATCGTCTTTCCATACGATTCTAATCGTATGGATCGTATAAATTCGCAGTATTGACCCTGCCTTGTAAAGTATATTAAATAAAAGACTTACACGCCAAATGTGCCGCAACATCAAGATCGCAAACAACTTACCAGACACACGCCTGGATCCTCAAAAATCGTAGGGTATGGCGACGGCCGGCACCCCACCCTCCAACTCCGGCTGAAGCCCACCCCGCGCCAACCCATCAGTACCACCGTAATCTTGGCGGTCCCTGCCCCAACCCTTAGCGTACGGAAAGATATCCTCCCTCAGAGAGGCGTCCATGCATACAGAATCCTCCGCCTGGGCCGCCGATTCCGTCCCTTCACGGGTTGGCCCTCGGCGACCCTTGTTTCTGCTGGCTCTCTCTTGTCTCGCACTCGCGCTCGCCCTGCCCGCCCGCGCCGAGCGGCGCTGCTACTCCCCGGCCACGGCCTCCCGCCGCCTGCACCGAAAGCTCTGCGTCAAGGCCCGCGTATACAGCCTGATCAAACTCGACGATGGCGCCCGCATCCTTGACGTCTGCTCGGCCAGAACCCCGCCCGCCGACTGCCGCTTCGCCTTGGTCAACCTCAACCGCAACCGCGCCGCCGTCGGCCGCCTGCGGCAATTTGTCGGCAAAGAAGTGGAAGTACGCGGCAAAATCCTTCCCGTTCACGGTCGCGCGGAGATTCTCCTCACCAGCGCCAAACAGCTTCGCGTCGTCCAGCCGCCGCACCAAACCGCGCAAGCTCGTGTCCGCCAATCCAGAT
>CAZWSD010000070.1:1474-11357 GCA_964636535.1 uncultured Acidobacterium sp.
CCCAACCCCACGCTGCTCAAGGGATTCAATGCCACCCAGAACCGCATGCCGATCGCCAATCCCTCCTTCCGTGGCGGAAGCAAAAACTAGGCCCCCGGAATCACCGCACCGGACCCGCATGCCGCCGCAGCTCGCCCAGCGGGTAGAACGTTCCCCTCCACATCACCCCGCCCTGACGCAGCGTCGTCCACATCGACCGCAGCAGGCTGTACAGAAACAGCATCCCCGCCACCGGAAATGTCACAAAATACCAGCGGGAAAAATCGCAGAACCGACGGTAATAACTGTACATCGCAAACTGCATCGCCACCGTCACCAGGCATGCCAGCCGGCATAAATCCGGCCCAAACCAGCCCGCCACCGGCGCCAGGCACGTCACCGTCAGCAATACACAGGCCGCCAGCAACATGGGCAGCCGGAATTGAAATACTGCAAAGGCGTTCTTCGTCAGGTTGCTCACAATTCCCATCACGCCCGGAGCCCAGTGCACCTGCGCCAAACCCGGACCGAAGGCCACCGCCTGACGGTACCCGCTCCGCTTCACCGTGTACCCCAGGCGAACGTCCTCCAATACCTCCATGCGCAGCGCTTCAAACCCGCCCACCCCTTCATACACCTCCCGCCGGATCAGGTTGAAGGCTCCCACCCCGATCGACTCCCGCCGCGCCCCGGGGTCGGAAATCCGCCACAGCCTCGCCGACACCATCACCACCACCTGCAGGAAAGACATCATCATGCGTTCCCCGCTCGTATGCAGAATCGCCGTCGGCAGCATCACAAAATGGCCCGCTCCCGCGCTCTCCGCATACCGCACCGCCCGCGCCAGCCCCTCCGGCGCAAACCGAACATCTCCATCCGTAAACAGCATCCACTCGGTCGTCGCCTGACGCGCCGCCAGCGCCAGCGCATGGTTCTTGCCCAGCCACCCCTCCGGCAGATCCGTCACGTGCACCACCGTCAACTGCTTCCCGGCAGGCATCGGCTGCGCCGCCACCCGGTCCATGATCGCCCCCGTCGCATCCGTCGAGCGGTCGTCCACGGCGATCACCCGCAACGGCATCGTCTGCGCCAGCAACGACTCCAGCGTCGACTCAATCGCCGCCGCCTCATTGCGCGCCGGCACAATCACCGTCAATCCCGGAAGATCGCCCGCCTCCGCGACGGCATATCCCTGCTCTGCCAGATTGGGAACGCGCGGCAGGCAGCGGAGTACCGCCGTCGTCCGCCATAACCACACCAGGGCAATCGCCCAGTTCACCCCCGTCAGCGCCGCCCACACGTCCTTCATCGCCAGCGGCCCGCCTCCAGTCGAATCCCCATACCCCTGTCTGCTACATCCCTCTCACACCAGCCCATACCGCTACAAACACCGTCCCGGAAACCTCACGCTGCTCTCCGCTCCTTCCGGCAATCTCAACCAGATCACCGCCGGAACGCCGGCTCACAGCAATTACGACTTGGATGGAGCGGACGGCCGCGGCCACCGCGCTTCCACAGTCGTCGAAATCCCCCCGCGCGGTCGGAAATCTCCCCGCACCACCGCCCATACCGGATCGCAGGCCTTCACCACGTCCTCGAGCACCTGGTTCACAATGTTCTCCTGGAATATCCCCAGGCTCCGGTAAGCAAACAGGTACTCCTTCCAAGATTTCAGCTCAACACAGCGCTCGCGCGGCATATAACGAAGTGTGATGGTTCCAAAATCCGGCAATCCAGTTTTCGGACATACCGAAGTGAACTCCGGATCGTCAATCAGAATCTCATAGGCAGGGAACTGATTTTGCCACGTTTCAATGGCGGGAAACGAAAAATCCAGACCAGCCTTGGCGTGGTCATCGGTATAACCAGTCGGCATAACTCTATTGTAGGGCAACTGCCATCCAACCTAACTACGATCGGGAATCTGCGATCGTCACTTTTTTTTTGACGCCGCAGGCTTCACAACTGAGTCTTATATACTGACTTACATTGACTTCCAACGCGAATGGCCTCCTCTAGTTCTTCAAATTTCCGCACAGCGGCCCTTGTTGCAGGCTTCATCGCCGCCCTGATTCTGATTTTTATAGGTGCGCGCATCCTTTTGCGGAGCAAGATTCCTGTTCGGGTCGCCACCGCAAGCATTGGCAACCTGCTCACCCCCGTTTCAACCAACGGCAAAGTCGAACCCGACGTGAATTTTGAGGCACACGCACCATTTTCCGGCCTCATCCAGAACATCTACGCTCACCCGGGACAGCAGGTCCAGCGCGGACAACTCCTCCTCACCATGGACGACAGCCAGGCCCAGGCCAATCTTGCCGCCGCCTACGCCGGGCTCAAAGGCGCCCAGGCTAATTACGATCTGGCCGTCGCTGGCGGACCGGCTGAAAGCCGCCTGGCACTTGCCGGGCAGATCAACGGCGCCACCCTCAACCTCACCCAGGCCCGATCTGATCTCGCAGCTCTCAAAAAGTTGGAATTGACCGGTGCAGCCTCACCCAGTGAAGTCGCCTCCGCGCAACAGCGGGTCTCGGCCGAGGAATCCACGCTCCAGGTTCTCAACCAGCGCCGGCAGGCTCAGATCAACCCCCTCAGCGTAGCCCACGCCAAAGCTGCCTTGGAGCAGGCCAAACAGGCCTACCACGCCGCACAATCCGTCATTGCGCAATGCAATGTGCGCGCGCCCTTTGCCGGCACCGTCTACAACATCCCCGTTTCCAAAACCGAGTATGTACAGGGCGGCTCGCTCTTGCTCGATCTCGCAAACCTCAACCACCTGCGGGTTCTGGCCTACTTTGACGAACCGGAAATTGGAAAGCTCTCCCTCAACCAGCCTGTAGTGATCCATTGGGATGCCAAGCCGAGCCAGTCATGGAGCGGCCACATTGTTCGCATGCCATCCACCATCCTCCACTACGGCACCCGGAACGTGGGCGAAGCTCTGATTTCGATCGACAACAATCCCGGCGCTCTCATTCCGGACACAAACGTCACTCTTACGGTCACAGTCTCGAATTTGAAAGGCGTGCTCATCGTCCCCCGCGAGGCGCTCCACGCCGAGCAGGGAAAATCCTACGTCTATAGGGTCGTCAGCGGATCGCTCCGCCGAACTCCAGTCACCGTCGGCGAGCTCAACCTCACTGACGTTCAGATCTTGAGTGGCCTCAAGGCCGGCCAGGTGGTCGCTCTCGGTGCAACCAACGGACAGCCGCTGGGCGACGGGCTGCCCGTCAGAGTGGAGAGGTAGTGGTACGTCTCTCCAAGCTTCGAACCGCCTGCCTGCTCGCCTCCGTCATGCTCTGCGCCTCAGTATCGGGCTTTGCAATGCCTCCGGGCCTGGCTCATCCGATCCTGCACGATCTCGTCACCGGTCATGCCCAGGATGCTCTCACCCGCCTCTCCAACGCTCTCGCTCTGAATCCTTCGGATTCCCAGGCCCTTGAACTGCGCTGCCGCGTTCAGATTCAGGAACGGCACTGGAACAGGGCTATTTCGTCCTGCCGTCAGGCCGTCCGCTTTAACCCCTCCAACAGCAACGCTCACCTGTGGCTGGGACGCGCCTATGGCGGCCGCGCAAGCACGGCTAGTCGCCTCGTTGCCCTTACCCTTGCCGTCAAATTACGCAACGAGTTCCAAACAGCCATCCGCCTTGACCCGCGCAACGTCGCTGCTTACTCGGCCCTCGGCGACTTTGACGTAGAAGCTCCCGAGTTTCTCGGCGGGGGCCTCAACCGCGCTCAGACGCTGGCGGCGCAAATCGAGCCTCTCGCTCCGGCAAATGCCCACGCTCTGCTTGCGAAAATAGCGGAGAACCGAAAAAACTACGCGCTGGCCCAGGTCGAATGGAAAAAAGCCGTCCAGGCCTCTCCACGACCAGCTGAGGCGTGGATGGAGCTTGCAGACTTTTATCGCCGCCAGGGCCGCTTCACCCACATGCTCAAAGCTGCTGAAGCCGGCGCGGCTTCCGACATACATCACGGCGCCCCTTTAGTCTACGGCGCAAACATATTGACGCGCGCCCATCGAAATCTACCCGAGGCCGAGTTGTGGCTGCGTGAGTATCTGGCCTCACAGGCACAATCCGAGGACGCACCGGCGTTTGTCGTCCGGGCAAAACTCGCTCAACTGCTGCTGAGTGAAGGCAAGACGTCGGAGGCCCGGCAGGAAATGGCTGCGGCTCACGCTCTTGCACCAGATTATTCCCCGCATTCGTAAAATGCGCTATCCCCTGCGGAAGCTTCAGGGGCAACGATAGAATCAGGCTTGATGCATAAGGCGAAAAATAGAAAGTTCAATTCGCTACGTTGGACCGCCGTAGTCACCCTGCCGGCAATGTTCCTCGCCGCGCCAGGAGCAAACGCGCAGATGTCTCTCTCTGCGGCCGCAAAGCTCGCGACCCGCAACAGCCCATCTGTCCAGATGGGCATCGCTGACGTGCAGCGCGCGCAAGGTGCACTCAACCAGGCTAAGGACGCTTACATTCCAAGTGCATCCCTCGGGTCATC
The DNA here is from genome assembly GCA_964636535.1 of uncultured Acidobacterium sp. Lineage (GTDB taxonomy): Bacteria > Acidobacteriota > Terriglobia > Terriglobales > Acidobacteriaceae > Acidobacterium. The sequence continues at coordinate 5,959 of CAZWSD010000070.1, forward strand.
GCTCGGATACTCCTACGGCTTTCCTCTTGGTGAACCATCCATCTACGACCTTCAGGCGCATTCCCTGGTGTTCTCGTTCTCGCAAAGGGATTATATTCGCTCTGCGAGAACGGCCGTCAACAGTGCCAGGCTTGCCCTCAAGGACACCAGCAACAAGGTTCTCGAAGAAACCGCGGAAGACTACATTGAGCTTGACACCGACCTCAAGAAAATCAAGGCGATCGACGAACAAAACTCCTACGCGAGCGCATTGGCATCCATCGAACAGCAGCGCGTAAAGGCCGGCGTCGATCCGCAAAGCGCCTTATGGCAGGCCCAACTCACCGTCGCGCAACTCGATGTAACCCGCATTCACGTTCAACAGGATGCGGTCCTCATGCGTTCCAAACTAGCCCACCTCACCGGCCTCAAACCTTCGAGCTTCCAGCGCATTGATTCCAGCATTCCGCCTCTGCCGGCCCCCACCGCCGTTCATCTGGATATCGGCAACATTGCCAGCCGGAATCCCACCGTGGCCGCTGCAAAAGCCAACGCCCAATCCAAGTTCTACCTGTCCATGGGCGATAAACGGCAAATTCGCCGGCCTCAATTCGGCTTCGGCATGCAATATAGCCGCTTCGCTCAATTCAACAATTACAGCGAGTATTATCAGCACTTTCAGCACAACAACTTCGGCGTCGCCATCAACATCAACATCCCGATCTTTGATGCCAGCGGGCGCGCCAAGGCACAGCAGTCTGCGGCTCAGGCCGCGTATGCGCGGGCCCAGGCGCAACACGCTCTCGACGAGGTCGATGAAAGCATCCTCAACCTGGGCCAAAGCCTCAAGGAGCTTCGCGCACAGCAGCGTGTGGCAGAACTCCGCTCAAAGCTCGCAACTGCTCAACTTGCCACCGTCCAACAGGAAATGAAATCCGGTTCCGGTCAACCCAATGCAAACCCAGTCACCCCTCAACAAGCCGAACAAGCCCATATTCAGGAACGCGAACGCTACATCGAACTCCTCGACGCCAACCTCAACGTCGCACGCGCTGAACTCAACCTGCTGCGCCTGACCGGCGGCATTCAAGGCTGGCTCCGTTCCGCTCCGCAAAAGTAACCAATGCAATCCATTCGCGTGAGCCATCCCCCATTGGGCTTCTTTCGCATCCAAATATCATCGGAATGGTAAACTTAAGTGTATAAAGCGATGCCTCTAAAGACTTTATTTCTCAATCCACCTTCGTTTCAAAACTTTGACGGCGGTGCAAGCTCCCGCTGGCCAGCCACCCGCGAGATAGAGTCCTACTGGTACCCGGTCTGGCTCGCCTACCCCGCCGGAATGCTCGAGGGCTCACGCCTCCTCGACGCTCCACCCCACCACATCTCCGCGGATGAAACCATCGAGATCGCAAAGGACTACGAGTTCCTGGTCCTCTTCACCAGCACCCCGGGTTGGACCGGCGACCAGAAACTTGCCGAAGCCATCAAGGCTGCCAACCCCAAGCTGCGCATCGCTTTCGTCGGACCTCCAGTCACCACCTCGCCCGAGCGCGCACTCAACGAGTGCCCCGTCATCGACTTCGTCTGCCGCCGCGAGTTCGACTTCGCAACCGTAGAGTTCGCCAACGGCAAGCCGCTCGAGGAGATCCTCGGCATCAGCTATCGCAAAAACGGCCAGATCGTCCACACCCCCGACCGTCCACAGGTCGAGGACCTCGACGCCATGCCATGGGTCACCGAAATCTATAAGCGCGATCTCGACGTCACGCGCTACAACGTACCCTTCCTGCTGCATCCCTACGTCTCGCTTTACTCCACGCGCGGTTGCCCTGCGCAATGCACCTTCTGCCTCTGGCCGCAAACCCTCAGCGGTCACGCATGGCGCAAGCGTTCCTCAGATGATGTCGCCGCGGAAATGGCGCAGGCCAAGCAGCTCTTCCCCTACGTCAAAGAATTCTTCTTCGACGACGACACCTTCAACATTCAAAAGGCACGCACCATCGAACTGTGCTCGAAACTCAAGCCGCTGGGCCTCACCTGGTCCTGCACCTCGCGCGTTACCACCGATCGCGAAACCCTCAAGGCCATGCGCGAAGCTGGCTGCCGCCTGCTCATCGTCGGCTACGAATCCGGCGATCCCCAAATCCTCAAGAACATCAAAAAGGGCGCCACCGTCGAGCGCGCTCGCGAGTTCACCCGCGACTGCCACGAACTCGGCCTCACCATTCACGGCGACTTCATCCTCGGACTGCCCGGCGAAACCAGGGAATCCATTCGCAACACCATCAACTTCGCCAAAAGCCTTGACGTAGAAACCATCCAGGTATCCATCGCGCACGCTTACCCCGGCACAGAGTTCTACGAGTTTGCCAAAGAACACGGCTTCATCATCAACAACGGCCAAATGGTGGACGATCAGGGCCACCAGCTCGCCCACATCGAGTATCCAGGTCTTCCCACCGAGTATGTACTCGAAATGGTGCACCGCTTCTACGACGAATACTACTTCCGGCCCAAAGCGGCGTGGCGGGTCGTCAGCAAGGCCATCGTCAACCGCGACCTCAAACGCCTCTACGTTGAAGCCAGGTCCTTCATGAAGCTTCGTGCCGAGCGCAACAAGATCGTGCAGCACAGCAAAGACGCCAAGAACCGCGAAGCAGCAAAGCCTGCAAACGTCGAGGCCTGACCTTCCACTTTGCATCTGACGGCCAGCACCTTGCTGGCCGTTTCTGCTTTACCCCCTGCAGGCCAAGGAGATTCGTGAGCCATTCCAAACTCACCGCGGGCCAGCTGCTCAATCTCGCGGTTGTTACCTTGACGGCATCCTGCGGCGATACCTTCCTCGCCCGCGGTATGCAGTCCGTTGGTCCGGTCTCCATCCACCACCTGGGCGAACTCCTCCACGCCGTCCTCACGCCATGGGTCGCCGCAGGCATCGTCGTTCTCATCGGCTTCTTCGCCTCCTACCTTACCGCGCTCTCCTGGGCCGATCTCACCTACGTCCTACCCGCCACCTCCATCGGCTACGTCATCATGGAGCTCCTCGGCCACTTCTGGCTGCGCGAGTACGTCTCCCCCTGGCGCTGGCTCGGCATCGTCTTCATTACTGCAGGCGTGGGCTTCGTCGCTCGCGGACCCTCATACACGAACACGCGCCAGCCCGAACCATCTAGACAGGAAACCGAGGAAGTTCAGAACGCATGAGACAATATCCACTCCCCTGGCAGATCCTTATGATTGCCTGCATCGTTCTATGGGCAACCGCCGGCGATGTGCTCATTGCTTCAGCCATGCGCCACATCGGCGATCTTGACCGGATCCGCGCCGTCAGCGGCATTCCCGGCGCCGCAAAAGCTGTTCTCGCTTCTCCGCGCTTTGGCCTAGGGGTCCTCTGCATGGCGCTCAGCTTTTTCTCCATGCTCTTTGCGCTCAGCCACGGCGAACTCACCCTCATCGGCCCCGCCGCGGCGTCACTCACCTTTGTGACCAACGCCGTCGCCGCCAAATTCTTCCTGGGAGAAAATGTAGATCGCCGACGCTGGCTGGCGGCCGTCTTCGTATGCATCGGAATCGCGCTGCTCGCGTACTAGTGCGATTCCAGCTCCCTGCCGATCCGCACCACCGCCCGCACCAGATCCTCAAAATCCTGCATGCGGCTCCGATGATTCGTATTCGCAATACGCAGCACGTACCGGCCCCGCAGTTCCGTACCGGAAACCACAAATTCGCCGCTCTCCTGAAGCCGGATCACCAGCTCGCGATTCAGCGCATTACTCAATTCCTCATCGCGCGGCCCCTTGCCTCGATACCGGAAGCACACGATATTCATCCTGCGCGGAGCCATCAATTCCAGCTCCGGCTCCTCCTCCACGCGCCCCTCAAGAAACTGCGCCTGTTCCACGTTCTGCTCAATCTGCGCGGAAATGGCCCGCACGCCAAACGTCTTCAGCGTCATCCACAGCTTCAGAGCCTTAAACCCGCGCGTCAGCTCAATGCCCCGGTCTGAAAAAATCAGCCCCGTCGCCAGCATTCCGCGCCTATTGCCTTCCAGGTAGCTCGCCGTCGAGGCAAATGCCGCGCGATGAGCAGCCGCATCCGCAACCAGCAGGCAGCCGATCTCAAACGGCAGGTACATCCACTTGTGCAGATCAAAGGCCAGCGAATCGGCGAGTTCCGCGCCGCGCACCAGCGGTGCATAACGGTCAGAGAGCTTCAGAAGCGCTCCAAACGCCCCATCCACGTGGAACCAAAGGTTCTCTTCGCGGCAAAGACCAGCCAGCGCCGGCAAATCATCCACCGCTCCGCTGTTCACCGTCCCCGCATTGCCGATCACCGCAATCGGCCGCAGCCCCGCGCCGCGATCCCGACGTACCTGCTCGCGCAGCGCCGCCAAATCGATTCGGAAACTCTCATCCACGGGAATCATCCGCAACTGTCGCGCGCCCATGCCCAGCACGTCCATGCTCTTGCGCGCCCACATGTGCGTTTCACTGGAGGCATACACCGCCAGCCGCCCATTCCCGGCCATTCCCTCTTCCCGCACATCAAAGCCCGCACGCGCATCACGCGCCACCGCCAGCCCCAGTAGATTCGCCATCGTGCCACCGCTCACCAGGATGCCCGTCGTCGACGCAGGCATCCCAATCACCTCGGCGAGCCACTGCAAACACCGCTCTTCCACGAAGGTCGGCGACTGTTCTCCACCGCCCAGATGCGCGTTGATTGAAGCCGCCAGCATCTCCGCCATCGCCGCCAGCGGTGTGCCGTTACCGCGCACCCAGCCCCAGGCCCGTGGATGCCGGTTGCCGCTCGTATAAGGCTGGACCAGCCTCACATAATCCTCGTAGACCCGCTCCGCGCTCTGTCCCTCCAGCGGCAGCGGCTCATCTTTGATGGCTCTTTTCACCTCCGTCGGAGGCTGCTCCCACGCCGGCTGCTCCCGCAACCCGCGCGTCTGGTCCACCATGTCATCCACCATGCGGTGCGCCAGTAAGCGAAACGCTTCCCAGTCCTCCGGATCCAATGTCCGCTCTGCCCTGGGCGCTTCCTTCACGGCGCTGCCAACGGCTTCCTCTGCTGCTGTCTTCACAAATACCTCAACTTCTACGTTACTACTTACACCAGTTTTCAAAGGCCCCACTCCGAATCGAGGCCGCCAGCGCCATGATGTCGCCCGACAGCTCCCTGTCCGCTGTCAGCGGAGCCACTACCTCCCGCACCTTCTCTCGCACCGCATCCAGCGCCCTGGCTGGACGCAGCGGCTTGCGATAATCCAACCCCTGCGCGGCCGCCATCAGCTCAATCGCCAGCACCTGCTCGGCGTTCTCGACTACCCGATCCAGTTTCAACGCCGCCGTCATCCCCATCGACACATGATCTTCCTTCCCGCCCGAAGTCGGCACGCTGTCCACGCTCGC
>CAZWSD010000071.1:0-11336 GCA_964636535.1 uncultured Acidobacterium sp.
AGGCTCGAACCAGGATGTGATCCACGGAACCATGGACCTGATCTTCGCCGAGAGGCAGGCGCAGATGATGCAGAAGGCGCTCTCGATTTTCTACAACGACTTTAACAAATCGGCGACCGAGGAGTTGCCGAAGGCCTGAGCAGGGGCATTTGCGGCTCGCGGGTGAAGGCCGGCGAGCCAGGGAGAGGGAGACGATGATTCGAGCACTGTACACCGCGGCCAGCGGCATGAGCGCGCAGCAGATGAACCTGGACACGATCGCCAACAACCTTGCCAATACGTCGACGGTAGGCTTTCGCGAGCGGCAACTGCAGTTCCAGGACATGATCTACCAGAACCTGGTGACGCCGGGCGCGGCGCAGAGCCAGCAGGCGGTCTCGGCCGGGCTGCAGATCGGACTGGGGACCAAGTCGGCGGCGACCGAGATCATCCAGACGCAGGGCGATCTGCAGCAGACCAACAACCCGCTGGACCTGGCGATCCAGGGGCAGGGCTTCTTCCAGGTGCAGCGGCCCGACGGGACCATCGCCTACACGCGCGCCGGGAATTTCTATCTGAATAACCAGGGCCAGATCGTCGATCCGCAGGGGAACATCCTGATTCCGAATATCACGGTGCCGCAGAACGCGACCGCCGTGACGATTACCCAGTACGGGGTGGTGAACGCGACTCTGCCCGGGCAGACGAATCCACAGCAGCTGGGGCAGATACAACTGGCGACCTTCGCCAATCCGGGGGGCCTGGAAAGCACGGGCTCGAATGATTACATCGCCACTCTTTCGTCGGGCAACGCCGTGCTGGGCAATCCCGGCGGGCAGCAGGGGCTGGGGACGCTGCAGCAGGGGTACCTGGAGAGCTCGAACGTGGACGTGGTGGGCGCCTTTGTGCAGATGGTGCTGGCGCAGCGGGCCTATGAGAGCAATTCCAAGGTGATCAAGGCGGCCGACCAGATGTACAGCGATGTGAACAATATGGCGCAGTAGATGGGGCAGGGGTGAGATGCATGTTGCAACATGGAAAATTCGCCTGGCGGAGGATGCCGGAGCTGGCGCTGGGCGTGCTGCTGGTGTGGATGCCGCCCGCGTGCCGGGCCGCGTCCGCCGCCAGGCCGGCGGCGCCGGGAAGCGAAGCCGGATGCCGGGACGGCTGGCGTCGCGTGGGCACGATGAAGGATCCGACGCTGGGGCGGAGCTGGGCGGTGGTGGCCAACTGCGAGCATCCGGGGTGGCCTGCGCGGCTGGAGCCGGCCGCGCGCTGGAAACCGCTGCCGGAATGGGTGCCGGCGGGAAGCCAGATCGTGGTGGTATCGCCCGAGGGTGGTTCGGCGATGCGGTTGAACGCGGTGACGGTGGCGCCGGGTCGCGTAGGAGAGAGCGTGGGGGCGCGGCTGACGAATCATGCGCTGGTGCGGGTGCGATTGACGGCGCCCGGCGTGGGGAATCTGGAGGTAAGGGCGCGATGGGGAACACGATGAGAAGCATGCGGGCATGGATGTGGATGGTGTTCCCGGTGGCGCTGCTGCTGGGCGTGATGCCGGCGCAGGCCTGGGGGCACAAGCACAGGAAGGCAGGCGGGAAGACGCCGCCCGACCTGGCGCTGGATGCCTATATCGCGCAGGTGACCGCCGAGAGCCGGCTGCAGAAGTCGACCGAGGGCTCGATCTGGACCGACGAGGGCAGGCTGACGCGGATATATACCGATGTGCGGGCGATGCAGGTGCACGATCCGATCTCGGTGGTGGTCTCGGAGAGCCTGGCGGCTTCGACCGACGGCACGGTGAAGGACTCGCGCAGCAGCGCGGCGAACTCGCAGGTGGCCTCGCTGCTGGGGAAGCTGGCGGCGAGCAACGCGCTGAACAACCTGGTGAGCCAGAGCTCGGGCTCGAGTTTGAGCGCGCAGGGGCAGAGCGTGACGGATTCGAGCCTGAGCACGGTCTTTGGCGGCGAGGTGGAGGCGATTCTGCCCAACGGAATGATGGTGATCCAGGCGGTGCGGCAGTTGACCTTCAGCCAGCAGACGCAGCTGATCAAGCTGCGCGGGCTGATCCGGCCCGAGGACATCAATTCGCAGAACCAGGTGCTATCGACCAACATCTCCGATCTGGAGATTGAGGTGACCGGCAAGGGGATCGTGAACGATGCGACCTACCGGCAGAATCCGGTGGTGCGCTGGCTGGAACGGATCCTGATTTTCTGAGCGGAGACAGACAGGGAGAGGTGGGGTATGCGGAGACGGAAGGGGCGGCGGTCGGCGGGCATCGCCTGGTATTGGGGGATGGGACTGGCGCTCGTACTGGCGGCCTGTTGGGTGGGCGAGGCTGGGGCGCAGCCGAAGATGGCGCAGGTGAAGGACGTGACGAGCGTCGAGGGCATCCGCGACAACCAGTTGATTGGCTATGGGATTGTGGTGGGGTTGCAGGGAAGCGGCGATAGCTCGCAGACCGTCTTTCCGGTGCAGTCCCTGTTGTCGACGCTGCATCGGATGGGGGTGAACCTGAACGGGAATCCGCTGGCTTCGACGCTGCAGGTACGGAACATGGCGGCGGTTTTTCTGGCCGCGACGCTGCCGCCCTTCGCCGAGCCGGGCACCAAGCTGGACGTGACGGTGTCCTCGGCGGGCGATGCCAGAAGCCTGCAGGGAGGGCTGCTGCTGATGAGCCCGCTCTACGGGCCGGACGGCAAGATCTACGCCGAGGCGCAGGGACCGCTGGTGGTGGGCGGGTATTCGGTGGCGGCGAATGGGAACTCGAAGACGCTGAACGATCCGACGACCGGCATGGTCCCAAATGGTGCGATGGTGGAACGTCCGGTGCAGGTGAATCTGGCGGATCTGAAGCCGCTGACGCTCTTGCTGGACAACGCTGACTTCAAGACGGCCGAGCGGATGGCCGAGGCGATCAACCAGACGATGGGACGGCAGATTGCGACGGCGGTAGACAGCCGGCGCGTGGAGCTGAAGACCGAGCCGGGGGAGGATATCGCCGCGCTGCTGGCGCGGGTGCAGGCCGTCGACGTGCAGGTGTATCCACGGGCGATCGTCGTGGTGAACGAGCGCACCGGGACGGTGGTGATTGGCGGGCAGGTGCGGCTGCAGCCGGTGACGATTCTGCATGGCGGTCTCTCGATCACGGTGCGGAGCCGGTACGAGGTTTCGCAGCCGGGGCCGATGAGCGGCGGGCAGACGAAGGTAGTCCAGCAGACCAGCGTGAATGCCGAGGAGAAGGCGGCCAACCGGATCGTGCTGGAGCAGGGCGCGACGGTGCAGGAGCTGGTGCAGGATTTGCAGCAGATTGGCGCGACGGCGCGGGATATTATCTCAATTCTGCAGGCGATGAAGCAGGCGCAGGCGCTCGAGGCGGATTTGGAGGTGCAATAGTGGTGCCGATTGCCTACGGAAGAACGGCGGAGATGGGGGGAGCGGGGACGGAAAAGGGCAGGGTCGATCCCAGGCTGAAGCCGGCGGCCCAGGAGTTTGAGGCGAGCCTGATGCAGGAGTTGCTGAAGCCGATGGAGAAGGATCCCCTGTTTTCAGACCGCGGTGGCGATGGCCTGATGGCGGGTGAGGCCGGCATGAGCGCCTGGGGCAGCCTGGGCACGCAGTCGCTGGCCAAGGCGCTGGCGCGGGATGGAGGCTTTGGGATCGCGAAGAAGATCATGACGGAGGTGGCCGCCGAGACGAGGCAGGCGCAGGGAGCGAAAGCGGGGAATGCGGCGGGAGAGACATCTGGTTTGGAGAGCGGGACCGGCGAGGCGGGGTTGCGGACGGGCGGTGATCACCCGGATGCCTGGTCCGCGGTGAGGCGGCTGCCGTGAGAAAATTCCAAGGCAATGAGAGAACGCTCATTGAAGTCTTCACTTCCCCTGCCGATAAAGGGAACGAGGAGAGTCAGGATGAAAATCGACGAGACACTTTCTGGGGCGAATGGCTTGAATGCCGTGGACCGGGCGCAGATGAGCTCGGAGGTATCCTCTCCGGCATCGGCGCGGCTGGAGAGCGGTTCGAAGGCCGAAACAGCGGCGGGCGACTCGGCGACGCTGGGCGCGGGAGCCGCGCTGGCCAGCCATATGGCGAAGGTGAGCGATGTGCGGACGGACAAGGTGGCGAGCGTGCAGCAGGCGCTGGCCTCCGGGACCTACCAGGTGGATGCGGGCAAGGTGGCCGACAAGATCATTGCCTCGATGCTCAAGGAGCCGTAACCGCGGGCGATGGGGCGGGCTCACCGGATGGTGGGGATCCTTTGACGGGCAAGGGAAACAACGGAGTTTGCGAGCGCGATGGGGAGTCGTGCCCGGGAGCGGCGCGTCCCGATGGAGTGGGCGGCGAAGAGTTGATCGATGCGGCCTGGGCGGCGCTGATTGCGGGGCGTCCCCGGGAGTTGCAGGCGCTGGAGAGGCTGCTGGAAAGGCCGCCGGCGGAGCTGCCGGATCGAGCCGGGATGCGGGATTCGGTGCGGCGGCTGGAGATCCTGCTGGCCGCGACGGCGCGGAACCTGCGCGTGATGCGCGGGCAGCTTTGCAAGGGATGAGCCCAGGGCGTGGGGCGGGCGAGCCAGGGGTGAGCAGTGAACATCTTATTTTTGCCGGGAGCCGGAAATGGGATCGATTACTAGCGCGTTCAATATCGCGGCGGGGGCGCTCGAAGCCGATCAGGCGGCGCTGAACGTGGTGGCCAACAACGTGGCGAATGCGAATACGACGGGCTACACGCGTGAGGTGGCGAGCTTTCAAACAGCGGACTCGGTGGTGATTGGATCGGCGGTGTATGGCGACGGGGTGACGATGACCGGCGGCGTCTCGCAGCGGAATCCGGTGCTGCAGCAGAGCCTGGACCAGCAGACGCAGGCCGAGAGCGCGTCGGCGGCGCGGCTGACGGCGCTCGACCAGGTGCAGGGCATTTTTTCGAGCGCAACCTCGGCCAGTTCGAGCGCGAGCGGCTCGACGGTGGGGATATCGGAGGACATGGCCAGCTTCTTCAACTCCCTTTCGGCCTTGGAGGCCGGGCCATCGGATACGGCGCTGAGGCAGCAGGTGTTGTCGTCGGCGGGGAACCTGGCGACGGATTTCAATTCGGCTTCGCAACAGTTGACCGCCGAGCAGCAGTCGCTGGACCAGCAGGGCGGGAGCCTGGTGGGACAGATCAACGGGCTGACGGCGAACATCGCGAAGCTGAACGCTCAGATCGGAAGCCTGGGGACGACGGGCGACGCCGGATCACTGGAAGACGCCCGGGCGGCGGCGATTGCCAGCCTGGGAGCGCTGATTGGAGTGAACCAGATCCAGACCGAGAACGACGGACTGACGTTGACAACGGCCTCGGGCGCGCTGCTGGTCAGCGGCAGCCAGAGCTTTTCCCTGAGTACCGGGATGGTGAGCGGCACGGCGCATTTTTTTGACTCGAACGGCAACGACATTACCAGTGGGTTGATGAGCGGCGGGGGCCAGCTGGGGGGATTGCTGACGGTGCGCGACCAGGATATTCCCCAGATGCAGAACTCCCTCGACACGTTGGCCTATAGCTTTGGCTCGGCGATCAACGGGCAGAACACGGCCGGGAGCGACGCGAACGGGAATGCGGGCGGGGCGATCTTTTCGCTGCCGGCGGCTTCGACCGGGGCGGCGGCGCAGATTTCGGTTGCGATCACGGATTCTTCACAGATCGCCGCGGCGGCCTCGGGGGATGGATCGCAGAACGGAAGCAACGCACAGGCGATGGCGAATCTTGCGAATCAGACGGTGGTCAGCGGCGTGACGCCGGCCAACTACTACTCGGATTTTGTGACTTCGCTGGGATCGCTGGTCTCCGAGGTGCAATCGCAGAATACGGCGGAGCAGGCTTCGGTGACGCAGTTGACGAATCAGGTGGGGGCGATTTCCGGCGTGAGTCTGAATGAGGAGGCGGCGTCGATGCAGACGCTGGAGCAGGCCTACCAGGCGGCCTCAAAGGTCTTCACGATTGTGACCAGCGTGGAGCTGGCGGCGCTGAACCTGGGAGTGACCACGACCTACGCCTGAGATGCGGGGATCCTGGGCGAGGGCGGCGAAGGATGGTATGGGAGGAGGCTAAGGAGAGATCGCATGCGCGTGAATCCGCAGTATTTGAACAATGTGGTGGGAGCGCTGGACCAGACGACGGCGGTGCAGCAGCAGTTGACCGAGGAGCTTGGCTCGGGCAATGCCGTGCAGCGGTTGAGCGATAATCCCGCGGGGGTGGGGCAGAACGTGCTGTTGAGCACGGCGATCAGCGCCTCGGACCAGTATGAGCAGACCTCTTCTTCGGCGCAGGGGATGCTGCAGGTGACGGATTCGACCCTGGGCAGCGTGGTGTCGCAATTGACGCAGGCGCTTTCGCTGGCGACGGAGGGTAATAACGGGACGCTGAACGCGTCGAATGAGCAGGCGATTGCGACGCAACTGACGGGGATTCGCGACGAGGTGCTGTCGCTGGCCAATACCAGCTACCTGGGGCAGTATTTGTTTTCCGGCAGCGTGAATGCGGCGCCGTTTACGGTGGGCACGACGAGCTCTCCGGCGACGGTGACCTACGGTGGGGATTCGGCGGTGAATTCGGTGACAACGCCGGACGGGCAGACGATTGCGCTGAACGTGCCCGGGGACCAGATTTTTCTGGCGAGCGGCGCGAGCGCGCTGGGCGCACTGAACCAGCTGATTGCCGATTACAGCTCGAACAACATTACGGCGGCGGCGAACGATATCAACCAGCTGAGCACGGCGTTGAACAAGGTAAGCGAGCAGAGGGTGTCGCTGGACAATTCGCTGAGCCGGCTGACGTCCACGGCGGGGTATGCGCAAACGGAGTCGACGCAGTTGCAATCCAGCCAGGCGACGTTGATGCAGGCCGACCTGGCGCAGATTTCGACCCAGTTGAAGAATTCCGAGACGCAGCAGTCAGCATTGATGCAGGTTTACTCAGCGCTGGGAAACAACTCGCTGTTCAACCTCATTCAGGGCTGACGACGGGAGATGGGCGGCTCAGGTCTGGAGGGCGAGAAAGACGCGGAGGTCGCGCAGGTTGTTGCCGGTGGGTCCGGTGACGATGGTGTCTCCGATGGCGGTGAAGAGGGGGCAGGCGTCGTAGGAGCTGAGGTGAGCTTCGGGGTCGAAGCCCTGGTGGCGAGCGCGGGCGATGGTTGAGGTGTCGACCAGGGCGCCGGCGGCGGGGCTGTTGCCGTCGATGCCGTCCGAGCCGGCGCTGAAGACGAGGATCGTCTCGTTTTGGTAGTGGGCGAGGTCGAAGGCGCAGGCGAGGGCGAACTGCTGGTTGCGTCCGCCGCAGCCGTGATCGGCGGGCAGGAGTACGGTGAGTTCGCCGGAAGAGATGAGGCAGAGGCGGGGGTGTTGTCTACGCAAGGTGTGGAAGCGGTCAAGCAGGTAGCGGGCGGCTTTTTCGTATTCCCAGTCGTCGCAGCTGTTATCGACGACGACGGTGAAGTCGAGCGATTCGGCGAAGGACTGGGCGGCGGAGACGAAGTCGAGGTTGGAGAGCAGGATTTCGAAGAGGGAGTTGTGGAATGCGGGATTGTCCGGACTGGGGGGGAGTGGATATTTGCCGGCACGCAGCTTTTCAAAGTACTGGCGGACGCTGGCGGGAAACTGTTCGAGGAGGTGGAATCGCTCGAGGAGTTCTTCGCATTGGGCCAGGGTGGTGTGGCTGGGCAGGGTGGGCCCGGAGGCGACGGCTTCTCGCTCGCGCATGGGGACGTCGGCGATGACCAGGGAGAGTTTGTCGGAGTCGGGGGCTGCGAGGGCGAGGCGTCCGGCCTTGATGGCAGAGTAGAATTTGCGGACGACGTTGACCTGAGTGATGGAGGCGCCGCTGGCGACGAGGGTTTCGTGAAACGCGGTGGTGTCTTCGATGGAGAGGGTGGATTCGATGGGCAGCTCGAGCATGGCTGAGCCGCCACCGCTGATGAGGTAGATGACGAGGGTGTCTTTTTTTGCTTTGCGGAGGAGGTCGAGGGCGTCCCTGGCAGCGGCGAAGGAGTCGCGGTTGGGCAGGGGATGGCCGCCGAGGTAGTAGTTGAAGTGGCGATGGCGGGTGGAGGGGCGCTCGGGACAGGAGCAGACGCCGCGCACGTCGCAATCCGGAGGGATGTGTCGCATGAGCGCGTTGAGCATGGAGGCCGAGGCCTTGCCGAAGGCGATGACGAAGACGCGCTTGTAGCGGTCGAAGTCGATGGAGCGCGGCGGTTCGCTGGAATTGAGATTGTGGGTAAGGATGTGGCCGTCGAGGCGCATATGGCGGCCAAAGGCGCGGTCGATGTCGCAGGCGGCGAGCGCGTGTTCAAAGACGGAGGCGGCGTGATGGTGGAGCTGGTCGAGCAGGATCTCGTTCATGGCTGAGCTTCAAGTCCAAAGTGCTTTTGGAGCCATGCAAGGATGGCTAGTCGAACGCTATCGAGTTTACCAGCGAAAAAGTGGTCGGCTTCAGGAATCCATACGATTTCGCTGGGCTGGGCGGCGTGGGCGACGACGGATTCGATTTTTTCGCGGGGTCCGTACTGGTCGCGGGTGCCGCTGAGGAAGAGTTTGGGCTGGATGCAGAAGGAGAGGAAGTCGTAGTGGTAGTCGCGTCCTTCGGCGTGGACGGGAAGGCCGAGGCCGATGAGGCCTGGGACGCGCGGGTCTCCGCAGCAGACGCGGAGGCCGACGAAGGCGCCGAAGGAGAAGCCGGCGAAGAGGATGGGCCTGCGGAATTCGTTGTAGAGCCAGTCGAGCGCGGCGCGGACGTCGTCCTGTTCGCCGCGTCCGTGGTCGTGGAGGCCCTCACTGAGGCCGGTGCCGCGAAAGTTGAAGCGGAGGACGGGAAGTCCGATGGAGTGGAAGGCTTTGGCGGTGTGGTAGACGACCTTGTTGTGCATGGTGCCGCCGCCGAGCGGGTGGGGATGGCAGACGAGCGCGGCGTAGGGCGCATCGGGCCGGCCGGCGTTGAGCAGGGCCTCGATCTTGCCGGCGGGGCTGCGCAAGGTATCGACCGTGCGAATCGACGATGATTCGCCGGATGGGTGGGAAGGCATTTTCTAAATATTACGCGATGGGGTCAGGTATGCTGGAAATCTTATGAGCATGGAAGCCATCCGACTGACGCGGCAACTGATCGATATTGAGTCCATTACGTATAACGAGGGCGCGGTAGGCGAGTTTCTTTCGAATTATCTGACAGCCCGGGGGTTCCGGGTGGAGCGGATGCCGGTGGCGCAGCCGAAGGAGAGCAAGAGCACATGCGAGCGGTTCAACGTGTACGGCGCGGCGCAGGATGCGGCGCCGGTGGTGGTGCTTTCGACGCACATGGATACGGTTCCGCCGTACATCAAGTCGAGCGAGGACGAGGAGTTTATTTACGGGCGCGGGGCGTGCGACGCGAAGGGCATTATTGCGGCGCAGATTGCGGCTGCGGAGAAACTGCGGGAGATGGGCGTTCCGGTAGGCGTGCTGTTTGTGGTGGGCGAGGAGCGCGATTCGGCCGGCGCGAAGGCGGCGAATCTGCAGCCGAAGGGCAGCAAGTTTCTGATTAATGGCGAGCCTACGGATAATCGCGTGGCGGTGGCGTCGAAGGGCGCGCTGCGCGCGGTGGTGAAGGCGGCGGGGAAGATGGCGCACTCGGCGTATCCGGAGCTGGGCGACAGCGCGACCCACAAGCTGGTGCGGGCGCTGGACCGGATGCTGGAGCTGGAGTTGCCGGTGAATCCTAAAGTGGGGCCGAGCACGCTGAACATTGGCGTGCTGGAAGGCGGGCGCGCGCCCAACGTGATTGCGGACAAGGCTGAGGCGCAGGTGCTGGTGCGCCTGGTGGGCGATGCGAAGGGGACGCGCGAGGCGCTGACGCAGGCGGCGGGCGCGGATGCGGAGGTGGACTTTACGCTGGAGATTCCCTTCAAGGAGTTGCGCACGGTGGAGGGATTGCCGACGATGGTGGCGGCGTTTACGACGGACGTTCCGTGGCTGACGGCGTGGGGCGAGCCGGTGCTGCTGGGTCCGGGGTCGATCCATGTGGCGCATACGCCGGATGAGAAGCTGGCGAAGCGGGAGCTGGCCGAGGCGATTGAGCTTTATGTGAAGGTGGCGGTGGGGTTGGCGGGGTAAGTTGGTTGGCGAGCGACAGGCTGCTGAGCGGTGCTGTTTATAGTTGTCCTGCGGCGTTGAGTTCGGCGGCGAAGGTGGCGAGCGACATGACGAGGGTGCGCGGCTTGCTGCTGAGCGGGATTGCGCCGTAGCTCGCGTACCACTCGGCGGCTCGATGATTTTTAGCATCGATGATGAGGATGACGCCTCCGACCTGGGTTGCGGCCTGAAGGCAGCGCCTTGCGGCGGCGGCGAGGAGTTGGCCGCCGAGTCCCTGACCCTGGCAGTGAAGGCTGGTTGCGATGCGCGCGAGGCGGAAGCCGGGGACTTCGTGGTGGGCGAGGCCGCGGCGGGCCAATTCCGGGGTATCTGCATAGGTGAGCGAGGCGGGCGCGAGGCTGTAGAAGCCGAGGATGGTTTTGTTGTCGGCGCTGTCGATGGCGAGGAAGGTTTTGGCGGCGCCGGACTCGTGGCTCTGGCGGGCGTAGCGCTGGAGGAAGTCGTTCATCGCGGGGTTGCCGCAATCGAAGGACTTGCGATCGTGCTTTTTTGCGATGGGCTCCTCGTGCCAGACGGGGAGGGTCATTTGCGCTTCCGCGCGGGGCGGGGCATGGCGGCGATGGCGGCGCGCAGGCGGGCGTTGGGCGCGGGCGGGTGTTCGAGCAAATCGAGGACGGTCTGGCTGTCGCGCGCGGAGAGCGGGATGCGCTCGGATTCTTCAATGACGGCGCGGGCCTCGCGCAGGGCGGGCTGGAGGACGAAGTCGGTGAGGTCAGTGTGGCGCAGGGCGGCGGCGCGGACGAGTGTGGCCTTCTGCTCCGGGCGCAGGCGAAGGTTCATGCGGGGAGTGTCGTCTAGGGCTGCTCTGGGCATTTTTTCCTCTTTTGTACTTATTCAAAGCGTACTGGGTTGAGGTGGGGTTTGTCGAGATTTGTAATTCAGATCTATATGGTGCGGATGCACGGCAGATGTTGAGCAGCGGTTTGCTGAATTAGAGGTCGCGATTGACCTTTGCGCGAGGATGGCGGTGGAGTCGGCGGGCAGAGCGATAAACTTGCGTCCCTGACGACCTTAACCGCTCAGGCCTTTCCGCGGCCCCGTAGAATGTTCATGTAGGTCTTGGTGGATTCCCTGTTTTCCCAGGCTCCTTTGATGAAGTCGTGCAAGTTTGGCATATCCTTTTCGACCGTTGTTGCCCATAAATTAGGGCTATACTCAAAGACGCGAAGCATGTTGTCGATGTCGAAAAGTGGCCCT